>JAIVWD010000108.1:0-4608 GCA_049190315.1 Deltaproteobacteria bacterium
GAAGGACTGAACACAGAGCAGGGAAGGAGCCTCAATGAGTTCTCATGACATGAAGAATCCGACTGGAGGAGTGAGCATGGGGCACGTCATTGAACCGCTCGACCCAAATAGTTAACATTTATTATCCGGCTACGGCCCGATAAGCTTTGTGAAACGCCCGGTGCGGACCCGCAAGCCACAGTGTTGCGGGAGAGAGACTCCCCCTTACCCGATTATGTTTTTGATCACACTAAAGCTTCAAGCCCCTTTCGTTCTACTATATCTAATAACTTTCTTGATGCACCAGTTGGTCGTTTATGACCTTGTTCCCATTTTTGTACAGTAGATGGGCTAATATTAAAGATAGATGCAAGTGCTGCCTGACTCAATTTTAATTTTTTCCGAATTGAAACAATTTTTTCCGGTGTATATTCTTTTACTTCAGGCAAGCACAAGCTCTGTATGTTTTTCATCGTAATTTCATCAATTATACCACTATTTTTTAGGTCATTAACAGTGTTGACTATGGATTCTGAAATTGTATTCCTCATGATTTCACCTCGATAAAATTCCCCTTTTTTATTGCTATTTTCAATTTCTCATTTGAAAGCGACAACAAAACCTTTGCCAATTCCTTGAAGGCATGAAGTTCTTTGGAAGATAGATTTGATTTTTCATTCTTAGCAAAGCCATGAACAAAAAATGCCCTGTCTGCATGTTTATAGCAAATAATAGTTCTCCCACTTCCACTTTTTCCTCTGCCTTGGAAACGAATACGCTTTTTTATGATATGACCACCCAGATTTGTTTCATAAATACCATTTTCAACTTCATTCAATGCGTTTGTAAGTTCAGTATCTGGTACATTTTGTTTTTTTGCCCATTTTGCAAAATGTTTGGTCATTAATTTTTTCATATTTTTATATATAACACTAAGTGATATAGTTTTCAATGCAATAATTTTATTTTTTCGAGATTCGAGGATTGAAAATATGTGATTAATCCTTCTTCAAAATATTTCATCAAATTCCTAAGAGATAGTTTGCATATTACAATTCTTTATGACGCACTTCTGGTCAAAAAAGGAAAGTCTTTTATATTTTATTAAAAAATTAAAGAACAAGACTGAGCAGCAACTGAAACAGGCGTTTCATGCAGCATTTATTTTTTATGAAATAAATAACACTGATCAAGATAAGATACAAATATTAAAGAATAAAAAGGCAAATATTTCAACAAAAAAATCAAATAGTGCTGATTGGAGACCTGTCTGCAAAAATTTAGATTCGGAAATTAAATTATGGCACTATTCTCCTGAAACATTAGAGGCTTACAGAGGGTGGGCCAGACAATTGCAGGGGGTTGCCAGAAGTAAATGTTCTCAATTGAAAATACGTGCGTTAAAAGATTTCTCCCTTCGGACAAAATGACAAAAAGAGGGGTTTTCGTTCAGGCACTATATATGCTATAAAAATCAGATATAAGGAAATACAAGATACACTTTTAACTGACACTCGGCCTTGGCGTCTGCTAAAAATATGAATGCTGATTCTAAACCAAATATTATTGTGATCTGCGGCCCAACCGGTTTGGGCAAGACTGCTGTTTCAATTGAACTTGCCATAGAGTTGCATGGAGAGATTATCGGCGCTGATTCAATGCAGATATACAGATACATGGATACAGGCACGGCCAAGGCGACTCTTGATGAGCGGGCTCGAGTGCCTCACCATTTGATAGATATTGTTGATCCGGATGAGCCTTTTGATGCTGCTATGTTTGCGAAGATGGCCGGCAAGATGATAATGAAGCTGCATGCTGACGGTATTGTTCCATTTGTTGTCGGTGGCACCGGTCTTTATATTAAAGCGCTTGTGCATGGCCTGTCCCATGCAGGGCCGGCAGATATGGATATCCGAAAGCGTTTAAAAGAAGCGGAATTGCTTCATGGTTCCGGATTTCTTTATGAGAAATTAGGCAAATGTGATCAGGAGGCAGCGGAAAGGATACATCCGAATGATACATACAGGATAATCAGGGCTCTTGAGGTGTATGAGGCAACAGGCATGGCTATCTCGCAATACAGCGAAGACCACGGGTTTGAAAAAAGACGGTTTAATGTTTTGAAAATAGGTCTTCATATGGAGAGGGAAGCCCTGTATGATCGTATTAATCGAAGAGTTGATGCAATGATAGAGGAGGGGCTTGTTGATGAGGTGAAGATGCTGCTCAACAGGGGTTATTCTGAAGACCTCAAATCCATGCAGTCAATAGGTTATCGTCACATGGTTGATTTTATTAAAGGCCGTATTACCTGGGAAGAGACTGTTCGTACATTGAAACGGGACACCAGAAGATATGCAAAGCGCCAGATGACATGGTTTAAGGCTGATCCTGAAATTGTATGGGCGGAACCAGAACAGATAGATTATATTAAAGAAATAATAAAAAATTTCGTAATACTTTAGGTTTTTATAAGTATATCCGCTTCAGGTATAATACATTAAAACCATGAAAAACTCGTGCATAAGATATCGTAAAGAAAGAATCGGCCATAACTATAAAGAAATTGTATTAATTGAGCAAAAAGTCAGGGCAAAATGGCTTTTATGCTGGATTCTTTCTTAACGATCTCTAATGCACTCAAACAGTTTCCTGTTTTTAATGTATCACACCTGAAGCTCACGCACGGATAGTTTTTATTTCATAAAGCTAAAGTGGTACAAAATTTCTTGCAAGAAGCTAAGAGATAATAAATAGTAGCGGTTCCGGTTCCGGTTCACGGTTCAAGGGTTTACGGTTGTCGGTTCACGGTTTTTTATCAATTTTATCAGCTTGCCCCAAAGGCGCTAACTTGTCATGAAAATAGCTATTGCCCAGATAAATACGATAATTGGTGATTTTAAGCATAATTTTGACAAAATGATCTATTTTGCCGATAAGGCAAAAGACCTTTTATGTGATCTGGTGGTATTTCAGGAGCTGGTTATTACGGGTTATCCGCCCCGCGATCTTCTTGAAAAAAAGGATTTTGTTGATGCCAATCTTGCCTGGCTGGATAAACTTGTCGGCTCAATAGATGGTATAGGGGTTGTCTGTGGATTTGTTGACAAGAATCCGAATGATGAAGGCAAGTCCCTTTACAATGCAGCCGCTTTGTTTGAAGGCGGCGAAATACTGCATAAGGCATATAAAAGACTTCTTCCAACCTATGACGTTTTTGATGAAAGAAGGTATTTTGAACCAGGCCGGTCATTCGAGGCTTTTCCGTACAAAGGACGCAGGATAGGGCTGACCATCTGTGAAGATGTCTGGAACGACAAAGACTTTTTCAGGAAAAGAATATACCATATAGATCCTTTGTCTTTGATGATAGAAGATGGCGCTGACCTTATAATAAACATATCTTCTTCTATTTTTCATGTCGGCAAGAGAGAGCTCAGGCAAAAGATGCTTGGCGCTGTGGCTAAAAAATACAGCGTTCCCATAATATATGCAAATCAGGTGGGTGGAAATGACAGTTTTATTTTTGACGGAATTAGTACTGTTTTTGATCGGAATGGAAAGGTGATTGCCAGAGCCCGTGATTTTAAAGAAGACCTTGTAGCTTGTGATTTAAAAGATTCTGAACCATCAGGTGATATGCATCCTGTTTCGGATTCAGAGACGGAATCTCTCCTGAAAGCTCTGATTATGGGGACCCGGGACTATGTAAAGAAGTGTGGATTTTCAAAGGTAGTTGTAGGGTTGAGCGGCGGGATTGATTCCGCATTGACCGCATATATTGCTGTGATGGCGCTTGGCCCTGAGAATGTAATGGCTGCATTCATGCCGTCACAATATACTTCCGGAGAAAACTTCGAAGATACAAAGGAACTCGCGGAAAATATCGGAATAGAGCTGGTGCGGATTCCAATAGACAATATCTTTAAAGAATTCCTGAACTTGCTTTCACCTTCTTTCAATGAGAGCGATCCCGGTATTACAGAGCAGAATATACAGGCTCGAATCAGGGGCACCATTCTCATGGCTCTGTCAAACAGGTACGGTTCGCTTCTTCTTTCCACAGGAAACAAGTCAGAGGTTGCGGTTGGCTATTGCACCCTGTATGGCGATATGAGCGGAGGGCTTGCTGTAATTTCAGATGTTCCAAAGACACTGGTCTATGAACTTGCCCGCTATATAAATACAGATAAAGAATATATTCCAAAAAGAATAATAGAAAAAGCGCCTTCTGCGGAGCTAAAGCCGGATCAACTGGATCAGGATGACCTGCCGCCTTATGAAATACTTGATTCCATTTTAAAGGGATACATAGAAGACTTCAAAAGCGTTGAAGAGCTTGTTGATATGGGATTTGACAGGAAGCTTGTGAAGGATGTTATTTCAAGGATTGACAGGAATGAGTACAAGAGGCATCAGGCGGCTCCGGGTCTTAAGGTTACATCAAAGGCATTTGGTTATGGAAGGAGATATCCCATCGCCAAAAAGATTGCACCGTATAGACTTTCAGATAAATAATTTCACTGTGTTATCAGTCGTCGACGTATAACTAATACGCCTTCCTCCTTCTGGCCTTGTGAAATTAATTATCTGAAAGTCTATATCAGCCGGCACCTGACACCTGAT
>JAIVWD010000108.1:4617-9584 GCA_049190315.1 Deltaproteobacteria bacterium
TGGATATTGATTTCAACTTGTGCAATATTTATAAACCTTCTGTTTTTTCAACCGTGAACCGATAACTGTAAACCGTGAACGGCTACTAATGATGAAATCAGTGAGTTTATGCTGAGGGACCGAAGTGCTCCGCCAGTTTATAAATTGGCAGAATACCTTATTCAACATTCGATGTTGGATGTTCGATGTTGGACGTTCATCTTTCAAAACAACCCCCTATGGGCATAAATGCAACCCGTGAATGTTTACAAAATAACTTAGCGCTTATAACACCTGACCCTGACACCCGAAAGGAGCTAAGGCAGTGCCTTCCTTTGAACCCGTTTATATTGAAACCCATAAAAAGGGATTGCTTAAAAAAAAGATAAAAAAGGCACGTGAAATAATGAAGGCCTGCGTCCTGTGCCCCAGAAAATGCGCGGTTGACCGCTTTTCCGGCGAACTGGGCGTATGCAGGACAGGTGAGAAAGCTTTAGTATCAAGCTATCATCAGCATTATGGAGAAGAAGCACCTCTTGTCGGCAAAAACGGTTCCGGCACAATATTTTTTACTTTTTGTAATTTGCTGTGCATTTTTTGCCAGAATTACGATATCAGCCACGAGGGTGAAGGCGAAGAGGTAACAGACAGGCAGATAGCCGGCATGATGATTAATCTTCAAGATTCGGGCTGCCACAATATCAATTTTGTTACCCCCTCCCATGTTGTGCCTCAAATACTCTCTGCTGTTGAAATTGCTGTCGAGGAAGGCCTGAATGTCCCTTTAGTTTACAATACAAGCGGATACGACAGGGTAGATACTTTAAAACTGCTTGAAGGCGTAATAGATATTTATATGCCTGATTTTAAATTTTGGGACCCTGAAGTTGCCGGGCTTACCTGCAATGCAGAAAATTATCCTGAGATTGCCCGCAAGGCGGTAATCGAGATGCACAGGCAGGTTGGAGACCTTGTTATAGATGAATCAGGCATCGCAAGGAGGGGGCTTTTGATAAGACACCTTGTTCTTCCCGGCGGCCTTGCAGGAACGCGCGATATAATGAGATTTATAGCAAATAAAATCTCGAAAAACACCTATGTAAACATAATGCCCCAGTACAGGCCATGCGGCAGAGCCTATGAAGTAAAAGAGCTTTCCGAGTCGCTTTCAATAGAAGATTTCAAAAAAGCATTGAAAATGGCGGAAGAAGAAGGGGTTACAAGGCTGGATATGCGAAGACGCACTTTAAGGTAATGTCAATGAAAACAAAACATAAAATTTAATAACAGATAAAAGAGTTAAAAAATTATAAATAACCCTTTCGTTTATCAACAGAAGAAGAAAAATCTAACAAATTCAGCCGACGCAATAAAACGCGCGGCCGATTTGCGCCGTTCGGCGTCATGGTATGAAACACTTTAGCCAATATAGGACAAGCAATAAGAAATTAACTGGAGAATCAAATGAGTAGTATGTTTTATAAAAATGCTGATATTCAATTCAATGACCACCTCAAATTTGCTAACGTCAAAATTGCGACCCTCGTTACTGGGAAAGATACAGATACAGTAAGTGTTTGTTTGCTGGATATTGCTCCAGATACCAACATCCCAGTCCATACCCATGATCCACAGGTTGACTCTATTTATGTGGTGTCAGGAAATGGCCAAGCATTCGTCAATGGTGAATGGAAAGATATTGCCGCTGGTGATTATATTTTCGTTCCTGCCTCTGAGGAACATGGTATTAAGAATAACGGCGGTGAATCATTAAAATTGTTCATACACCATAGCCCACCGTTGCTGTAACAAAGAACTTAATAACAAGGTGAACTATGGTGTCAAAAGCTTGAATTGTGAATTAGACTTTTCTTTATTCAAGGTGACCCCCCATAGATTCGAAATCGAGATTATAACTCAAACTCTGCATCATAGAATTTTGTCTTAATCTTCTTTGACTTAAAGGCGCCAATTGCTTCCAGAAAATCTATATAGCCTTCCAGATCCTGCTCTTTCTTGAATGGCTTTTTTCTCATGGCAGTAAAGTCCTCTTGGGATAACGAAAGATCGGTTTCGAGATTAATATTATTACTTTTTTTGCTTTTCTCCGATGATGTCATAGTATCTCTCCATCAGTCCATATTTCTCAAAGTACTTTTGGACTTCCTGTATGTTTGTCCCCGGCAAGTTGATCAACTCTTTTATATCAGCCATTTCCCTTAAGGCTCGATCCGGATCGTTTTTCATGGCAAAGATTTTTAGAGCCACAATATGTTCCAGTTTAACCACCGGCATGGTTAGATCGTCAAAAAGCAAAATCCTTATAGCTTCTTTAAAAATGCTTTCTGCTGTGTCTCCTTTCACATAAACAAAATCGATCCTGCTAAGACCTGATAATGGATGTGCGTGATTGGAATATCCAGTAGAGCTATAAAGAGTTTCAAATCCCAGAGATTCTAAATTTGCAATTATTTTTTTCTGGTCCCTTTGTCTGGCTATAAAGTCAACGTTCTGAGTGGCCCTTGTATATCCATAAGCCTTTAGGGCAAAGGCGCCTATCAACGCATAATCAATTCTTTCCCGTTCAAAAAAATCTATTAAAAGTTGAAGAGTTTTTTTAAACTTCATTCAAATACCTCTTTTACTTTTTCATAATGATTCACCAGGGATTGACCCTTGAAACCCTTTAATGATCGTCTTTATGTACGGAAAGCATATAGTGAGCAACATAATAACACCCCACGGGCTTGTCGCCGTTAACGCCAGTTTGGCTTGAGGGTTTCATCGTTTGGTTTCTCCAAAATGAATGCCGCCATCAACTTTGGCCCTATCACCAATAACGCCAATTTGAGCGTTCCTGGCATCAACCTGAAACCTGGCGATGGCTTTTCGACCCGTCTCTGCGCTTTGCAGCGCTTCCGTCAATTTCTGCGCTACTTTAAGAATATCGGGATCCTGGTTGGCCTCTGCGGTCGCTATATGCTCTGCAAGTAACAACTGGCGGCCCTTTGATTCAGGATCAACCTCGAGATCCGTGATGGTCGTGAAAAGTGAATATATCTTGCCAACTTCATAACGCCAAGATCGAACAATTCTGTTGTAGATTGTATTTGCATATCACAAATATTTAAGCGTTTCAATTTTTTACATGAAAGCAGAGAGCATCAGTTTTCAGCTAAATCGAACTGATACAATATGTTGGGAATTTCCATGTTTCACAAAGCTTTTTTGATAAAGCACGACGACTATTGTTGCGATTTTATCTTGATATTTAATTCCTAAACCCATATACTAAAAATAATAGACGAATTCACGGAATGTGAAAGAACAGGATTTTCATGGCTGAAGAGCTAACACGACGAGAATTTTTAAAAGAAACTGCCTCTAAAACCACACTCCTTAGTGTAACAGGTATGGGATTTTGTTTAGGCCGGGTTAGCGATCTCAATAAAGCTGTCCAATGTACAAATTGCAGATCAGTTAACATATATTCCAGATCATATCTTTCTTCCTTTATTTATCCAGATCCGCTATATTGTCATGATTGCGGGATTAACCTGGATACCCTGAAACACGATATTATTTGTGAGAATTCCAACCAATGTTCTAAAAACAATCAGTAATTTCCGGTTAAGTTTTTGCATTAACTTTTTGTAATTGTTGTTCTTTGAAATTTGAATCAGGTGGCTTATCAAAAAAGCCAGTGCGTAATTCATTTTGAATTTTTATGCGTAATTGTCGAACGCGTTTGATGGAGACCCTCTCGTTAAATTGGCGATGACAATAAATCGCCAACAGCAAGTAGGTTATCAGGCCAGCAAGAATTTGCACCATCAACCCATGTTTACTTCTGGCGATTAAGTGATATACTTTTAGATGCCTTTTCCACCAAGCAAAGAAGTTTTCGATGTCCCAACGAAGCTTATATGCAGCAGCTATTTGCTCTGCCGTTAGATCGTATCGATCAGTGGCGATCCAGTATTTGACACGATCTACTTCATAGCCAACCAAGCGCAGAGGTTCTTGGGTTTGATTGATTTCAGTGGTACCCAGAATAACGATTGCATCAAAAAAGACGATGCTGTCAGGGATAATGCTGTTTTTCTTAACGATAGTTTTTTTCGTGCCGGCTTTAATCCGGCACATAAACAATATTCCATCATGCTGCCATTGGTCAAAGCGTTTATGGCTTTGGTAGCCGCGATCCATAACGCCGGTTTGATTCTCAGAAAGAATTAAGCTGACGAAAGGTCTTTCAGCGCCATTGCCGTCGGTAAGATAAATCTTTCTTGGAATCGCCTGGTTCAGATCAAAGCCGACATGGACCTTGGCTTTTTTTGAATTTTTACGGTAGTCGGCCCAGTGCATTGATAAGGTAGCATCGATCAGGGAACCATCAATGCCCACCAGATTGCCAAGCTCGAGATTTTGCTTGGGTAAAATTGTAGAGGCTTGGGCTTGCAGGCTTTGATAGACATGCGTGAACTGTTCAAGTCCTCGGCTGTTGGTGGCCTCTGAAAAACTGCTTTTTTTGATTCCGCTTTTTGGGGCGATTGCACTTTTGGCGAAATCGTCTTGTTCAAGCACTTGCAAAAGATGTTGAGCTGAGTGGTGTTCTTCAAGGTGAAAGAAAACAAGCGCCCGCAGATGTTCTTCAAAACTCATCTGTAATGGGCGGTTACCTCGGGCATTAAGTGCTGGCATCTGTGACATGGCCTCAACTGCTGGTTGAAAAAAAGAGTAAAATTCCAGTTTGTTACGCTTTTGGAAAGGATCGAATGTGTGCGGCATGTATAACCCCCTGTATTTATAGGATAATACAAAATTTTCCGCATATTAGTAATCTTATGTCAAGTAAAAAATGAAGTTTAACCTCCTGATTTTAAATTATTTTTATGCAATTTCCTAACCGGAAATCACTGAATAAATCCAGTTCATCCGGAATTTAAAAAGGTAAATTTATTAAAAGTATCAGAATATCAACCTGA
>JAIVWD010000109.1:0-9521 GCA_049190315.1 Deltaproteobacteria bacterium
ATTATTCCACGAATTAGGGCACTTGCTTAGAAAAGAAAGCGCAATTGATAACTGGGATGGGTATTCTGAACAAGTTGAAAAATGGTGCGATGAATTTTCTGGCAATTTGCTAATGCCAACTGATCAAATTAGACCGAAGGCTCAGATTGTAAATGATTTAGATGATGTAAAGAATATCGCTAAACAATTTAATGTAAGTTCTTATGCTTGTCTGGTACGTTTACGGCAGTTAAACCTTATAACCCAATCAACATATAACGGTTTTGAAGCACAGTTAAAAAATGAGTACAGAGAAAGAACAAAAAAAATGAAAGATAGCCCCGGAGGGCCATCAAGAAACCGTCCTAAGGAGGTTTTTGCTCAATATGGCCGTATTTATTCAAGAGCAATTTTTCAGGCGTATTACAATCAAGACCTGGGGCTGAAGAAACTCTGCCAATTATTTGATTTAAAAAGACCCTCTTATGCATTGGAGCTGGAGGGGCAGATTTGAAAACGAGATACTGTGTAGATGCCAATATTTTTATTTCAGCCTGGTATGTAAGTTACCCAAAAAGTGTTTTCCCTTCCCTTTGGGAAAGACTTATACAATTAAAAGATGACATTGTTTTAATACAACCGATTTATGATGAAATTGAACCTTTTTCATCAGCTGATAAAAAAATACAGGCGGCTAAAAAAAGAAATAAATACCCTCTAAGAATGTGGCTGGAAGAAAACGAGTTTGTTGAAACTCCTATTAATGACCAAGTCAATTTTGCCTCTTTAGATTTAGAAAAAAAGTATGAAACAAATGATATATCAAAAGGTGCAGGACAAAAGGACATTACTTTGATTGCGTATGCTAAGAACACAGGCAATAAAGTAGTAACCTTTGAAGCAAAGCAACGTCAAAAACCTGATAAAAAATGCAATTATAAAATTCCATTAATCTGTTCTGAAGAAGATGTAGGCTGCATTGATTTTGTGACAATGCTTGAAAACCTTGCGATAAGGATTTAATTTGATGGCAAAAAATATTGACAAGCTGATTATAAACAGCCCTTACAAAGAACCAAAACAGCATTGGTCTTACGACAGGGAAAACAGAGATTTTAATATTAAAGAAGGCAGAAGACCTGCGGGTTATGTCATGGCCACACCAAACTCAAGAGCCTTTGACGATCCGGGTATTTTTGTTGAGATTAAACAGGTCAATAAAATTCGTCCAAGAGTTAAGGTATGGAGAGAAGCCGGTTATCCTGGTGTAACAGGTATCACCAAAAGATTATTAGACCATTGGCAAGACCCTGAGGAACGCAAAGACCGCAGATTTTTCTTTTGCCAGTTGGAGGCGATTGAAACGCTTATCTGGCTGATCGAAGCCCCTGCTGCTGAAAAAGTCGGCATAGATATTCATGGAGACGGCGGCGCTTTTGAACGCTGGTGCAGTAAAATGGCCACAGGTTCGGGAAAGACAATTATTATGTCCATGATTATTGCCTGGAATTTTTTGAATAAAGTAACCAGCCCGACCGATGCGCGGTTCAGTAAAAATGCTCTTGTTGTAGCTCCTGGTTTGACAGTAAAAAGCAGGTTGCAGGTATTACAGCCAACCCACTCTGAAAACTACTATAAAGAGTTTAATATCGTACCGGCATCTTTGATGGACAAACTCCGACAAGGAAAAGTGCTGATACAAAACTGGCATACGCTGGCATGGGATACCCAGGAAAAACTTGATGTCAAAATCAAAAAAGGTCATTTGCGGTCTGTGGACAAAAGAAAGCGGACAGAAATAAGCGGCGTGGCTTATGTCCGGCAGGTTTTGGGCGATATGGCTAATTCACGGAATATTCTTGTGATTAACGATGAAGCACACCACGCATGGCGTATGAACCCGGAAGCAATCGGAAAATATAAGCGAACCGGTTCAGAAAAAGACAGTGCGGAAGAAGCTACAATCTGGGTCGGAGGCTTAGACAGAATACATGAACAAAGAGGGATTCTGCGCTGCTTTGACCTTTCTGCCACTCCGTTTACACCATCCGGTAAAAAATCAGCAGAAGAAGCCTTGTTTACATGGATTGTCTCTGATTTTGGATTGAATGATGCCATTGAATCAGGGCTGGTAAAAACACCTCGAGTTGTCGTTCGTGATGATAGTATCGTGACCAACGAACTCAAATCACGACTTTATCATATTTATGCCGATGATGAAGTAAAAGATAATATTAATCATAAAGCAGATGAAACAGAACCTCTTCCGGATTTATTGATAAACGCATACTACCTTTTAGGAAAAGACTGGCAGGAAACCAGAAATAAATGGGTGAAAGCTGGTCATAAAGTGCCGCCTGTGATGATTACTGTTGCAAATAGAACTGAAACTTCGGCACGAATAAAATATGCTTTTGACCATAACCAGATATTAATCCCTGAACTGTGTGATGCAGATAAAACTCTGCAAATAGACAGTAAGATACTGAATGAAGCTGAATCAGAAACAGAGACTGTTGAAATAAATGTGGCTGCCGGGAAAGAAAATGAGCGAATTCCCCCAAAGCTCACAAAAAAACAGCAGGCTGAGTTATTACGTCAAACTGTTGACACTATTGGCAGAGAGGGCAAACCGGGCGAACAGATTCAAAATATAATCTCTGTGGGTATGCTTTCAGAGGGATGGGATGCCAGGACAGTAACTCATATCATGGGACTAAGAGCTTTTTCCAGCCAGCTATTATGCGAGCAGGTCGTTGGGCGTGGACTCCGAAGAGTGAGTTATGATGCAGGCGATGATGGTTTATTTCAACCGGAATATGTTAATATATTCGGTGTTCCATTTACGTTCTTGCCACATGAAGGAGGCGATGGACCACCGCCTCCACCGCCTCCACCAAAAACAAAAATAGAGCCTGTAAAAGAAAAATCAAAACATGAAATTACATGGCCGAATATTCTCAGAATAGATCATGTATATCGACCAGTGCTAAAAATGGATTGGGACAAGGTTAAGATTTTAGAGATAGACCCTTACGAGTCTATTACAGAGGCAGATTTGGCTGCGATTATTTCCGGAAAACCAAACAAGGCAGTTAAAGCTGCAATTGGTCTGGAAAAAATTGCAGAAGACACAAGAGTGCAGACAATAGTTTTCAGAATTGCTTCTACAATATATAATTCAGAAAAACGACCGGATTGGAAAGGAAGCAAGGAAATATTTCTTGCACAGGTTGTAAGAATTGTTGAGGAGTTTATTCAGTCGAATAAAATCACAATCAAACATGATTTATTTCATCAGGATGATTCAAAAAAGAAGATATTGATGATTCTCAATATGAATAAAATCATTCAGCACATCTGGTCAGAAATACGAGTTGAAAATACTGAAAAATTAACTCCTGTTTTTGACAAGGAGAATCCAATCAGGTCAACATCCGGTGTAAGAACCTGGTTTACGAGTAAGCCTTGCGAATGGATTGAAAGATCACATATCAGCCATTGCGTATATGACAGCGGATGGGAAGCTGCGGAAGCATATTTCCTTGAAAAATCAGATTTAGTCACATCCTTTGTAAAAAATGATCATTTAGGATTTACAATTCTATATAATCACAAAGGGGTCATAAGAAAATATTATCCCGACTTTATTATCAGGCTGGCAAACAGCGAATACATGATTCTTGAAACAAAAGGTAAAGATAGTCAGCAAAACCAGACAAAACGAGAATATCTAAATGAATGGATAAAGGCAGTTAATGAACAAGGCGGCTTTGGCAAATGGCATTGGGATGTTTCTTTTGAACCATCGGATATTGAGAGTAAAGTTAAGAAATGTATAAAGAATACGCCTTCGCCATCAGTGGCTACGGCGTAAATTGGGCGGGGTTAAGAAATGAAGAAAAGGGCTAACAAATCGTTTCTCGTGGCAAGATAAAGGGCCAAGCATGTGAGACGCTGCCACTATTACACTATTCATCTCTGTTGATTGT
Organism: Deltaproteobacteria bacterium; assembly: GCA_049190315.1. Classification (GTDB taxonomy): domain Bacteria; phylum Desulfobacterota; class Desulfobacteria; order Desulfobacterales; family ETH-SRB1; genus B13-G4. The sequence continues at coordinate 3,972 of JAIVWD010000109.1, forward strand.
CAAAACAAATCCAATATATTATGGAAGACTCTTGTCCGCCACAGAATATTGAGGCATAGTTGACAATCCTGCCACGCAATACAGCGGATAGGAGCGGATGTTATCCACAATGTTGGGCATTCCGCCATAAAACCGGATTCCATATGGAGATAGCGGATGCCCTTTTAAAAATAGTTTCATGCTCTTCAGAGAGCCCTCTTTTCCGCTTTTTATTTCAACTGGAATGATCCGGTCATTACTCACTATCAGATAATCCACCTCAGCATTTGAGGAGCGAGCCTCACGATGCCAGTAATAAAGTTGCGGTTTGATATCAATACCGGAACCGGCTATCAGTTCCTGGCCGGCAAACGCTTCTGCAACACCCCCTCTGTTTGTTATTTGTTCCAGAGGGTTTAGTATCCATGAGGTAGTTGCCATATTTAAAACTGTCTGAGCGAGGGCAATATCCAGAAAAACTATTTTAAAGCGGTTAAAATTGATATCAGCCCCAAGCGGCAGGCCCTGTCCGGATGTATGATATACTTTGTGTATAACTCCTGCTTTTTGAAGAAGTTCCAGGGCCGGGTCCAGTTCCCGTTTGCGATATTCTCCTGAAATAGCGGAAAATTTAAATTTTCTTCCCAGCATGCGGGGTATTTCATTAAACAGCCTGTCAACATATTTAATCTGATGCTTTTTTGAATACTTAAGAAAATCCTGCATGAAAGTTTCGATCAGGCTTCTGTGAATCTGGTGGCATTCCTGATAATCCTTTGTTTCTGTCCAGCAATTGACAGCTTCAGGCATCCCGCCAATAGCGATATACTCTCCGAAAAGCCTTGTCAGGCGATTATGGAATGCCTGGTTTATTTTATTTTCTTTAAAAATGTCTGCAATTACAGAAAGATAATCATCATTATGACCTGCCATTAAAAATTCCGGGAAAGTGAGCGGATACATATACATAGCTGAAACCCGTCCAACCGGAATCCCGATTTTCTCAATCTGAAATTCAAGCAGGGAACCGGCCGCAACTACATGCAACTCAGGCATTAACTCATAAAAGTATCTTAATGCCTTAATTGCTTCCGGGGCTTCCTGGATTTCGTCCAGAAAAAGTATTGTCTCGCCGGGAATGATCTTTATTTGCAGCAGCAGAGAAAGATCCTGGATAATTCTGTCCGGCTTCAGATCTGCTTTGAATATATCCTTAGCGTCGTTTAGCAGCTCAAAATTAATTTCTGCAAAACTTTTGAAATTTTCCCCAAACTGCCGGATAATATAAGTTTTCCCTACCTGACGTGCACCGCGAATCAAAAGTGGCTTTCGCCGTTTGTTTTGTTTCCATGCTTCCAAATTTTTTTCGATCAGCCTTTTCATAAATAAAAGCCTATCAAAATAACGTTCAAAATTCAAGGTTATTTTTCAAATATATGTTAATTTTTCAAATATAATAGCATATGTTACGTTCGTAAATCAAGCTTTGGTTCAACTACCTGGTAGCAATAAGGAACAAATTAAGGATCATTGTTCCTTTTCAGCCGTTTTGATACTTCGAAAATGTCAATATCTTAGCAGCATCCTCAACTTTGTCCTGTGGTTACGAAAAAAAGCCATGGATATATTTCAAAGCCGTAAAGGTAATGATGCCGCCGAGCATCCATTTAATGACTTTTGCAGGAACATATTTTTGGCACCTTGCCCCAAGATACATACCGCACATACCACCAAGACCGAAAAGTATTCCAAGCAGCCAGTCCGGGGTAATTGACAGATCAGGATAGAACGGGGCGATCGCCTGGTAAAAAACTACCCCGGCAATGGAGGTGACAAATGTTCCCATTAGCGCTGCTCCTGCCACGGTATAAACGGGAAGGCGGCAAAATGAGACAAAGAAAGGTGCAATAATAGCCCCCCCGCCAATGCCATATACCCCTCCAACGATGCCCACAATAAAACTCAAAGTTAAAATTGTCCAGATGGAGATATCAAAGCTTTCTCCGTAGAACTCATACCCTAGCCGTTTGAAATTGAAATGGGTAACACGCACTGCCGGCAATGCCTTGCCCTTAACGCTTTTAACCCGCTCCTCTTTTTTTCGATATTGACGCACGAGTTCCTGAAACCGCTTTTCACTTGAAGCCTTGTCCGTACCAGGAAGTGGTTTTCGCAGAAGATCTCGAATCATGCGGGTTCCAATATAGAGAAGTACCATGGCGGCAAATAGTTTAAAATTTTTTGGATTTGGGAGATAGGCAACACGGATAAAGGCGCCGATAAACACCCCTGGAAGAGTGCCGATGATGACGACCCATGTGAGCGGCCAGACCATTCGACCTTCCCGAATATAACGATATACGCCGCTCGGAATAGCCACAATGTTAAAAAGATGATTAGTGGAACTTACAGAGGGGTTAGTAAAGCCCAAAAAGGACATCTGAAACGGCAAAATGAGAAATGCACCTGATACCCCACCCATTGATGTAAAGAATGAGATGCCAAAAGCCACTATCGGCGGCAACCAGGGAGCAACCTCTATACCGGCAGTTGGAAAATACATAAGAATCCTCCTTTTAGTGACACGACTATATATTAAATCGTGTTACTTAAATAATAAATTTTCCTGATGCTTGTCAACTATTTTCTTTACGCAAGACTTAATAGATGATTGCATTATATTGATTGAATAAATATAGTTGTAACTTCTCAAAAAGTTCGGGCAACTTTTTAAAAATTTTTATCGTCATTCTCGCGAAGGCGGGAATCCAGTGCTTTTTCGGATTTTCTGGATTCCCGTTTTCACGGGAATGACGTTTGGTGCCAGAATTTTATTGAGAAGTTACATATAGTTGAGTTATTATAGCGGAAATAATATGAAATTCTAAGGGCTCGGTAAAAAACAACTTGGTAGAATTTGCGCCCAAATTTGCCGTAGATTTAATCGATCTGATTGAGCAAAACCGCAGGAATAGCGAGCTATTTCGAGGCCAATTTTACTAAGATCGGGTGCGAATGAAGATCGGTTAAAGATATGGTGAAGTTGGGATGCAAAAATGCCAAATTATTTTTTACCGAGCCCTAAGGGCAAACGTGATGAAAAAAAACAGCGAAAAAAATAAGGAGGATCTGATAAGTGACCTCCTGTCTATGAGAAGACTCACCCGTTTAAACCCCGCCGGCATCTTAACCATTCCGGAAAACGCCAAGTGCCTGGACACGGCACAACTCGATAAGCTTGAAAAATCCTTTCGGCAATGGATCGACAGGACGATTCGTTCCGATGTGCGGATCTCAAGAAAACGGATCTTTCTTATCTTTATGTTGATACGATATACAGGTGCACGGTTTAATGAGATTTTAAGCCTGAATGTTCGAAAAGATATCGATGTGAAAAATAATCTTGTTCGAATCGGACAACAACCAGAATTGCGTGATGTGCATATCCCATTGGATCTTACAAACGAAATTAACGAAGTCCTTAATAACCCGAAATTTTCCGGATTCCTGTCCTCTCTTTTTAAAATTGACCCGGGACATGTAAGGCGGAAGTTTTACGAGCGAGCTCAAGAATGCGGGTTTCCCAAAGAGTATGGCAACCCGAATGCCATCAGGCGGTCAAGGTCTATTGAACTCTTGCGGAGCAATATACCAACAATGGTAGTCCAGAAGATCCTCGGACTTTCGACCCCAGGCTTGACGAGATCGCTTCTAAAATTTTCTAACGAAGATATACGTCAGATAACCCAATATTATGTGGATAAAGAGAGCCGAAGAAAAACAAGTGCAAGAAATACATTTTTATGCAAGATCATGCATATCCGAAAGGGCGATATTCAGGCTGAAGTTGAGATGATGACCATTGGCGGATACTCACTATTTACTGTGATCACCAATGAAAGTCTTAGACGTTTGCAACTAAAGCCAAATTTTTTTATTGTAGCAGAAATAAAGGCACCCTGGGTCATTTTGAGCAAAGGCGATACAGAACCTGAAAGCAGTGCTGAAAATCGGCTTAAAGGAACGGTATCCAATGTCATTCGTGGTAAAATCACTACCGAATACATAGTATCGCTTCCGGATGGTACTGAATTATGTTCAGTGGTCACAGAGGAAAGCAGGCGGCGCCTTGGCTTAAAGGAAGGAGACACAGCGTGGGTGTTGTTTAATTCATTTTCAATCATACTCAATGTTGACTAAATCGGGAGCCCTTATTAAGTCATCTGGTAACTACTCAGGTTGGTTAGGCTGAAGACTGAAGACTTTTAGGGAAAAGACTCCCAGAAACCAATATTTTCTTAAAGCGTCCGGAAATTTTGTCCTAAACATAGAGAATAACTCTCAGGAATCATCTGTTTCCTTCAGCCTATAGCCCTCAGTCTAAACACCTGAGTAGTTACGTCATCTGCAACAGAAGCATTCCCTATGCAACAAGTGAACATGTTCGGAATCAACGCCCAATCTATTCGAAGCGGACCTCTGACTCAGGCGCATCGGGTTCTTCCGGGAAATCAGCAAAAGGAAAAGGCAGCGTGTTTTCGTTCAGGGTGACGTATCGCATCACCCTGTAGGCATAGAAGGAGACCTTGTTGGAGAATCTCCTTACAGGGTTGCTGTAGGTTTTTGTGATAAAAAGGTAAACATATTGAAACAAAACGGTTACCTGTACAATAATCTTCAGGATCTCAAAGACGATGAGAAAAAAGACGGTGTAAAGGAGACGTATGCCTATCTTCTTGCGAGACAGGTTTTGTAGTTTGATGGATTCCATTGGTTTTCCTATGTCTTTGTCTATTGTAATGGTTGGCCCAAAAGGATATTTTCAAGCTCTTTCAGGCTATTGATATACAAGTCGGCGGAAAGAGATCTGTTTTTATATGCTATCAGAGCTATGCCTGCTGCTTTTGCTGCTATTTCGTCCAGCTTTGAGTCTCCTATATAAATTAATTGACCGGGTTCTATATTAAAATGCTCCAGTATTTTAATTAGCTGATCCGGGCTGGGTTTGGGATTTTCCACATCAAGTGCACTTACTACCAGATCAAAGTATTCTTCGAGATCGTGTTCAATAAGCACTCTTTTCATTGTATCTGCCCGGTTTGTAGCAACTGCTGTCTTATATTCAGGCCTGAGCCTTTTAAGCAAAGGCTTCAGGTGCGGTTCCATTTCCATATATTTTAAAAATGGTATATAGCTCATATGTTTGCGAAACACTTGTGCTTCTTCAAAGCTTTTCTTATCTTCAAATAGTTCGGCTATGGCCTCGTCTGCTGTATGCATGTATGAGTAAGTAAACTGTTCGGGAGTCATATCGGGTTTGCCGAAATGATTTAGAATATTATTATAATAGGCTGTGTTTGCCTTAACAGTATCAAACATAACTCCATCACAGTCAAAAGCGACAACTTTAATATTATTCATAAATAACTTCTACTTCCTCTCCTTTATATTGCCATATACACTTATTTTAATTTCCGGACGTATTTTGCTGTCGGTTTCCAAATAAATTGTGTCGAAAAAACGGCTTTTTTCATTTTTCAGGTTTGTTACAGTCAATAAATATTCTGATTC
>JAIVWD010000110.1:0-9449 GCA_049190315.1 Deltaproteobacteria bacterium
GTGGACAGGCTACTGTGTGCGGCTTTTTGAAATTTCACGTTTTGCCTAAGCCATAGTCATTTAACAGGCTTTTGCATACCCCGCCCGCCACTTATGCTACCGGTAAAATAATAATTTACAAATGGAAAATAAATATTTAAAAGATCGACTCAGGGGCATTCTTAGCATGTTTCATGCTATTCATAAAGGAAGCACTCCGCTTTCAAACGAGTCTAAAGGAGAGGAACGAGAAACTTTTCTAAATTTTTTCCTTCATGCAGTTCTACCTTCAAGGGCAAAAATTGGAAAAGGTGAAATCACTGATATTGCAGGTGAACGAAGTGGTCAATTAGACTGTGTTGTTGAATATGGATATTTACCCAGTTTGCCACTACTACCGGGGTCTGATACCCGCTTATATATAGCGGAAGGAGTGGCCGTTGTTATTGAGATAAAATCAAATTTATCAACCCAATGGGATCAAATCACCAAAACAGCTGAAGCCTTATCCAATTTAAAAAGATCTTTTGGGCAAAGCCATGTCACCAACGAGAGACTTCCTGGTCCTGAAATTCCCTTCATTGCAGTGGGATATCGAGGATGGAAGGATAAAAAAATATTGCAGGAACGTATTGATCAATCTCCAAACGTTCATGGAGTTCTTGACCTAAAACAAGAACATTTAATTTCAAAAGTGCCGTTCCGCAAGCCAGATGGCAGCACTTGGGTTATTGATTATGGTGCCTCGGGAGAAGATGCTTTGTGGGGGCTGGGTTGTATACTTAGGAAGATAAGGGGTCAAATCTACTGTTGACCCTTGTTGTTAATTAGTCAAGATCCAAGGGGGCATAGAAGTTTAAGAATAAAGTTAAAAATCAGAAAAAATATTGAAATAAGAGAAAATAGATTGCTCATGGGTCAAACGTAGACTCCTTATGCCCTCAAAAAATAAAATTTCATTTTTAAGAAATGAGGTCAACATGAAGAATTACAAAAAGATTATTGGTCTGATTATAGTCGTTTTTTCACTTTCAGCAAGCCAGGCAAATGCAGAAAATAAATGGTGGGAGAAAGGGATTAATATTTTTAAAACACTGGATGAAAACAAACAATCAAAAGAACCCAGTATCGGTGAAATTGGCAAGGCATTTAAGGAAGCGCTTCGTATCGGCTCCGAAAATGTAGTTAGAAAGTTAGGCGATGTTGATGGTTTCAATGCTGATTCCGCTGTTCACATACCATTGCCAAAGGAATTAAATACTGTAAAAACAATGTTAGCTAAAGTTGGGATGTCTCGAATAGTTGATGACCTTGAACTAAAACTTAACCGCGCAGCCGAAGCCGCAACCCCAAAGGCTAAAGAACTTTTCTGGCAGTCAATCACTGAAATGACGTTTGACGACATTAAGGGTATTTATGAAGGATCCGAAGATTCAGCAACAAGATATTTTCAGGAGAAAATGTCTCCGTCATTGAGCAAAGAAATGCGTCCGATAGTTGAAAACAGCCTATCAAAGGTGGGAGCAATTCAAGCTTTTGACAACGTAATGGGCAAATATCAAACTTTGCCATTTGTGCCAGATGTAAAAGCAAATTTAACAGACCATGTTGTTCAAAAAGGAATGGATGGGATATTCTATTATATCGCAAAAGAGGAAGCCGCTATTCGAAAAAATCCTGTGAAACAAACTACCGACTTGTTGAAGAAAGTGTTTGGCGCTAAGTGATTATAAGTTTTTCCATGCCAGGCAAGAAAGAAATTAAGGCATATTGTCGCAAATTCAGCCGACCCCAAAAAGCGCCGCTCCTGTCGCCGCTCTGCTTTTCGGGTAGGCTGATTTGCGACAAAAAGAAATTTATGAATGTTAATATAATGGAAATTGAAGGAACATGGGATTTAGGATATGTATTAGACTGGCCTGTTGCTCCGCTCCTTATTCTTGACCCCTTATTCTTTTAAAATTTAACCAAAGGTTAGAAAATAATGTTTTTTGTAGATAAGCCATACGTCTCTGATTTTTTCAAAATGACTGTCAGAGATAATGCCATCCCCGTGGTCGGTACAGATATAGCAAAAAAGTTAGGTCTTTATAGTGGGACAAAAGTAATTAGTGAAGATAGAGCTATTGAAATGGCTCGAGAGTCAGATAATCTTACAATCTATACTACATCTGAAAATTCAATAGGTTGGATATCGAAACATTTAGCTTTCATCAATCTTCCTGAAAAAATAGCGCTATTTAAAGACAAGTTGAAATTTCGAGAACTGATAAAATCTATCTTTCCAAATTTCTACTTCAAAAAGGTTCGCGTGGAAGATTTGAAAAAGGTTCAGTTTAATGAAATGCCGCTACCATTTATCATTAAACCAACGGTTGGCTTTATGAGCATGGGGGTTTATAAGGTTTCAAATTTAGAGGAGTGGACTAACACAATTGATTCAATAATTGCAGAAATAGATCAAATTAAGGATTTATACCCCGCTGAAGTGTTGGACACCAGTTTATTTATTATTGAACAATGTATTAATGGAGAGGAATTTGCTGTTGATGCATATTATAATTCGATTGGTGAACCAGTTATTCTAAACATACTGAAACATACTTTTTCTTCAGATACCGATGTTAGTGACAGAGTTTACATTTCATCCAAAGAGATTATCGAAAGTAATCTTGAAGAATTTACAGATTTTGTAGGAAAAATTGGCAATTTGGCTGGAGTAAAAAACTTTCCAGTACATATTGAGCTTAGACGAGACAACGATGGTACTTTATTGCCTATCGAAGTTAATCCGATGCGGTTTGGTGGTTGGTGTACTACCGCGGATATATCCTTCTTGGCCTATGGATTTAACCCTTACTTATATTATTACTCACAAAAAAAACCAAATTGGTCTGAGGTTCTCAAAGGAAAAGAAGGAAAACTCTTTAGTATTATCGTGTTGGACAATTCGACCGGCATAGACGTAAATGAGATCACATCATTTAATTATGAAAAGTTACTTTCAAATTTTGAAAAGCCAATAGAGCTAAGAAAAATTGATTATAAAAAATATCCTGTCTTTGGTTTCTTGTTCGCGGAAACCAGAGAAGACAATTTTATTGAGCTTAAAAACATACTGGATTCAGACCTGAATGAATTTATATCAACAAAATAAAATAGCAATGGCATAGAATGAAGACTTGGTCAAAGGGGGTTTATGGATTTATTTAATGAGATATAGCGATATTGAAAATATCAATCTGGGGCATCGTCAGATTTCGTTTGGTTTTGAAAACAACCTGTCGCAAGAACAAAATGCTGTGATGGAATGTCTGGCAGATCAGATAAAACAGCACGGGCATGTTGTTTTGAGTGAATTTGTTTCCTATGTGAAAGAAACTCATGGTCTATCAGAGTTTAAAATTTTGCAGTATATTTTCTGGATAGCTCAGGATTTTAAAATTCAGTTCAGAATAAACAACAAAAATCTTGAGCCGTTTAAAGTTAAAAACCTTTTGCTTAACTCTATTGAGTTTAGTGAGCAATTATTGATTATTGCTGCGGAAACTGTTGATGATTCAGTATTTCAGGGCGCAAAGAACCTATATCTGAAGATATCGGAAGAAGAAAACATTGACGACTGCGATCAGTATGAACTGGGGTGTTTTCTGGCAAAGAAAATCAGAAGTTGGCAAAACAGCTTTCAATCATACAAGCCTTCCGCCCAAAAGAAGTATTTCCCGGGAAAGAAAGAAATTAACAGGTGGCTGAGTTTTATTGAAGACATTTCAATTAAACAGGATTCTTTTTCTCTGATCAGCGCTTTCTACGATAACAGTGCACAAATCCTTAACTTGTATGCGCAAGAAAAGAGACTGACCGAATTTTATACCAAACATCATGATTTCTGGACAACCCTGATTAAATCTGTTGAAGAATTCAGCGAGAATGAGCCTGAATTAAATAAGAACAATGAAGCTTCCGCAGGTTTTGACAGATTGAAACAGATTCTGTCATCACCTGCTCCGTATGACATGATTTCAGAAGCTTGTGAATCGCTTGAAAAGGTCAGGGTGTTCAATGATATGATTGTCAAGGAAAAGACAGATCAATGCCGTATTGATGCATTGTCTGAGCTTGATCAGATGATTGAAAAAATGAAAGGTCTCCTTGATGCTCATAACGCAGGCATGGATTTGCGAAACAGGGCGCTTTATTCTTTAAGGCAAATAAAAATACGTGTCGAAAAGGCAGAGAGTATTAATGCAGTCAATCTTTGTTTAAACGATGCTGAATACATGTTTGATGTTCTTCCAGAAGATGGTACCCTCCCAATCTAATTTTGCGCACGTTCTGCACGGTGTCTCCCAAAGCGCCGGTGAGTTCAAGCGAGGACTTTTATATAACTCAAGTTTCGCACACCTCTATGCAACAAAAGCTTCATAGGAATTAGTGGGTGCGAAACTTGAGTTATATAATTTTTCATAAAAGAGTTTGAATCCATTTTTTGAACATAACATCCTGGATTTGATAGTTTTTATTTTTGCAAACAACATCTTTCTTTATTAGCACCTCTAACGCCCTGGTAATTTGAGAACCGCTTTTTAAATCAACCGATTGAATAGCATTGGCGTAAAAAATTTCTTTACCATCTGTGGACACTATCAATTTAAGTGTCTTTTTCTGATTGGCTGTCAGCGATTCCCACAGGTTTAAGAATTCGTGATAATGTCTTTGAAGGATTTTATGTTCTATTTTATTTAAGGTTTCCGGTGAAATTTCCGATTCATCCCATAAAAAATAAAGAAACTGTTGTACATACATGGGATGATTTTCACATCGGAAAATTACATCTTTAATTATCTCGGGCTCAAATTCGATATTCTTTTTAGAAAACAGCTTTTTTGCCCACGAAAAATAATAACCGGTTTCAATTTTATTGATAGGATAATATGCTGCCAATTTATAAAAAGCTCGATTTTTGTTATTAAAAATATCATTCAGGATGTGGCGCTGACTTCCACAGAAGATGTAGCATATATTCTGATGCAACTGGATATTCTTTCGTAATCTTTTTTCAAATCCTCTTTGTCCATAATTGGCAATTTCTTGAAATTCATCAAAAACCACAACTAATTTTTGTTTTTGGGATAATCTATCGAGTAGCCCCATAATATTATCCAGCATTATCTCGTTATATCCGGAGTCAAAAGAGACGGATATTCCGGAAGGCGCACCAGATATCGGGTCAATAGACCACCCTAATTTAATATTTCTAACAGTATTTTTTAACAGGCTTACCAGCCTTTCTACTTTAGATTCTATCTGGCTTAAACTTGAAAGTATGGCTGCAACGAATTCTTTTTCGGACAGAGTGCCATATAAATCAACATGCATTGTATTAATTTTAGGGCGTTTACGTATGGCCTTTTTAAAGACTTCGAAAATCAAGGATGTCTTTCCATAACGTCTATGAGAGTATAAGAGAATGTTTTGAGAATTTATTATAAAACTCAACAAATCATCTTTTTCTTTTTGCCGATTGCAGAAAGAGTCGCCCTCAACAATGCTTGTATAACTAAAAGGATTTTCCATAATTCACCCCATGAGAGTAACTTAGTTAACAACAGATGTAAACGTTCACGGAACATTGAAATTAGAAAATAGAAATTGGAAATTTGGCCTTCATGTTTTTGTTCCACTTATCAAAGTCGCGCCAGACCATATCTGATAACGCCTCTGCCAGCTTGTAAACATCCAACTCGCAAACTCGTTTCATCTTTCCCTAATTTCTACTTTCCAATTTCAAGTTTCAAGCCGTTAACGGCTACCAACAGATAAACGATTTTTTGATAATAAGTTAGTAACTAATTGTGAATAATATATTCACTTGATGTGTATTCGGGTTCGCAAGTGCCCTCCGAGACATGGGCTTGCATGAGCACGTTTCTTTCGCCGGCCATGGCGAATGCTTTGCGGATGAAATCGGGGGAACAGGTAAAGGTCGTGTGAATGCACATCAGTCCGGATACGAGGCCGCCTTCTCGATTGCAGTCATCGATGAAATCGTCATTTTCTTTCAGCCCCAGTTCTCCATTTGCTGCACTTATGCGTTCTGTCGCTTCGAACGACAAAAGGCCTCTCATCCCACTCTGAAGAACGCGTTCTTTCTGAGCGAACAAACAACCTGGCAACGCAAATGGCGCCTCAGTGCAATTATAAAATGAAGTGACACCGCTTTTGAGCATGTCCACACATCTCAAGTCTGTCGCCGCACAAATCATATCTTGGTCCAATTGGTTTTCGACCAGCGGCCACCAAAAGTCTTCGAGAAAGGGCCAAAAACCGGAGGGGGCTTTTTCCAGTGGGATGCCGTGTGCTAAAACCCCGTAAATATGGGTGTGTGCGTTTACGAATCCTGGCGACAACACTTTGCCTTGTGCTTCCAGAACTTCATCCTCTTTGAATTTTTTTCGCAACTGGTCATTGCTGGCTACATCCGTAATCATGTCTCCCGAGATACGGATGCCCCAATCTTTCTTTGGCTCCTGGAGGGCGTCTATTATCAACCACTCTGGGAGGATTAACATTCCTTTCATGGAAACCACCTTTTCTCGAACTACTATTCGCTCAGAATTGCTCAGCTATCCCTTCACTGTAACTGCAGAAAGTGTCGAAGGGATACTTTAGCTGAGTGGTGCTCAACGTATCTGCGGCGGACCGCATTTCAAATACTTCCCCTTCCCTTTGATTTTCAATGCTTTTCCGCCATCGATGAGAACTTCGCCGCGCAACAAGGTTTTTACAGGATAGCCCTGAAGCTGAAAGCCTTCGTAGGGGGTGTAGTCAACGTTTTCGTGAAGCATATTTTGGGAGAGAGCCTTTTTCATCGCTGGGTCAAACAAGACGATATCCGCATCTGCTCCCGGAAGGAGCGTCCCTTTTTGGGGATATAGTCCAAATATAACCGCGGGATTAGTACAGCACAGGGACACCCATTGATTCAGATCGATTAACCCCTTGGATACACCGTAGGAGTAAACAAGGGATAATCTGGATTCTATCCCGGGTAGGCCTCCGGGGATCTCTGTAAAACGCTCGCTCCCTAAATCCTTCTGCCCTACAAAGTTGAATGGGCAGTGATCTGTGCCAATTGTTTGAATGCTTCCATCTCTCAGTGCGTCCCACAATGCCGCGCAGTCCCCTGATTTTCTCAGTGGAGGTTGGCAGACGAATTTGGCGGCCTCGAATCCGGGGCGTTGGTATTCGTCCTCCGTGAGCAGCAGGTATTGGATGCAAGTCTCGCCGAGGGCATTCTGCTTCCGCAATTGAGCATTGGCCAGCGCCCTGGCTCCAATGGCTGATGAAATATGAACGATGTAAACTGGCGCGTCAACGGCCTCTGCTAGTGAAAGTATTCGTTCTATTGCCTCTCCCTCCGCAATTGCTGGGCGGCTGAAAGGATGAAATTGTGGAGCCAGGTTCCCACTGTCTAGCAATTCCTGCGTGAAGTGTTTGATAATTGCGTCGTTTTCGGCGTGGACGATGACGAGACCGCTGTGAGCAGATACAGCTTTCAGCACTCGCAGGAATTCACCGTCAGTCAAGCGAAAACCCTCATAGGTTGTATAGGTTTTGAATGAGGTCACTCCAGCATCGATCACTGCGGGAATCTCTTCGAGAGTCTGTTCTTTTGCATCCAACAAGGTCATATGAAAGGCATAGTCTATAACAGCCTGTTTTTCTGCCAGGGATTTTCTAGCGGTTAATGCAGCAACCAGTGATTGCTGGGGGGCGGCTTCCACAAAATCGATGACTGTGGTCGTACCACCATGCGCAGCAGCCCGGGTTCCGGTGAACCAGTCGTCACTCGATCTCGTTTTACCGACAGGCATTTCGATGTGGACATGGGGGTCAACCGCGCCGGGAAGCACATACAATTCACTGGCGTCGATCATTTTTTCCCCCGATAATATGTGACCGATTTCAACTATTTTTCCGGCGTTGATCCCCAGATCAGCCTGGAAAGTCTCGGTTGAGGTTACTAATAGACCATCGTGGATAACCAGGTCGAAGGACATTGGGACTCCATATATTAATTCGCGTTTGAGCAAAAGGCGGCAGGCTGTTTGTCCCTCGTGAAGCGTAAACCGTGCTGTGTTTAAACTAGAGTTTTCATCTCTCGAGTTTCACCGCGCTTTTGCCATTTCCAGAGACTTTTTCACGACTGTTTTATTTTACTCGTCAGTGCCTGCGGTTTGCAGACAGATGAACACAGCCCACACGATCTGCACATTTCTCTGGTGAGTGACATCCGTATGTTTCCATCATGGGGTGTATCCCCAGACATTTGCCGGGCATTATAGGGACACACCACCACACACCTTCTGCAGAGGGTACATAGGAGCGGATCAAACTCAAATTCTAATCCGCTTGAGATTTGACCGGGGTACAGATTGGGCAGAGCATAACCAACGATCTCCTCCAGGCTGGCGTAATCAAATTCCGTAAGCCATTGGTCTAATTTATTAAGAGTCTTCTTAAACCATTCACTGCCATAGAGTATTGGAGCTGAACACACACCAACGGCATTAGCACCGGCCATGGTCATTTCAATAATATCTTCGGCAGAGAAGACGCCGCCAGTGCCGACGATAGGCTTGCCAAAGCGTTTCTTAAGCTCTGCGACAATAGAAAGCGCCAATGGTTTAATGGCTGCTCCTGAAATCCAACCTCTGCCGCCTTCGCTTGCCAATAATGGGCACCCAGTTTCAATGTCGATATACAAAGCAGGACCAATCGAATCGATTGCGGTGAACCCGTCGCACCCTGCCCTCAAGGCTGCTTCGGCGATAGAAACTAATTCACCGCCCCAGTTGAAGCTCAACTTGGCCAAAATAGGCAGGTCAGTCTTCGACCTGACAGCAGTGATCAGTGGAATTATCGTATCGCCTGAATAGGAAACAGCTTCAATCACGTCCACGGTTTCGCAAGCTGCCAGAGGCTCGATGAACTTTTCAACATCTTGGGCGGTGTGCCCAACGCTGACGATCAAAGCGCCAGGATGACCTTTAAGCGCCGGGATTTCCTCGTAAACCCATTGTTCCCAGGAAATATCCGACCATTCTTCCGCATTGAACAGTGTGTTGTATGAACCTCGAGATGAAGGCTTGATGATGTGCGGGGTGGGATTATCTGGCAGCGTTGACCGAAGAGTCTTGGTGACAACTGCACCGGCGCCTGATTTGTAGGCTTCGAGAAGGCTTGCAGCGTTATAAGAGCGCGGACCCGAAGCCAACACTAATGGGCTTGGCAATTCGCAATCAAACAATTGTGTTCGCAATTTGGCATATGGAGAACCGTCAATCATAGTAAATCTACCACCTCACCAGTGTACGGGCTGGCCCCTCCCAGGCGCGCACGCAGTTCCTGAGCCTCTCCCGTCTCGATTGCATCTTTGAGTTGATCAAATGCATCATCAAGACCCA
>JAIVWD010000111.1:0-9444 GCA_049190315.1 Deltaproteobacteria bacterium
ATAGCTCGCTATTCCTGCGGTTTTGCTCAATCAGATCGATTAAATCTACGGCAAATTCGGGCGCAAATTCTACCAAGTTATTTTTGACCGAGCCCTAACTTCAGATTAATAGAGCCTGATAACATATGTAATACTACATATAGGGTTAAATTGTATTGCGCTATCCATATTTAGTTGTTGAACAGTATATTCGTTTAATTTGAATATATTTTGATGGGTTGTTCAGCCAAAAGTTCTTGACATTCAAAAACATGAATGATATTAAATAAATCTATTTTTGTGTAAGCTATCTTATTGATTTTAAAAGATATTTATAAGCATTCATTGGTCTGTGTTTTGAGCATGTTCTCTATTGGTTTGAATAAATGAGGATTGAATTTTTTGTGAAATAAAAATTTAAGGTGGCTAAAAAGCTGTCCTTTTAGGCCACAGTTATGAAGGGAGGTGCAAAGAGCTTAAATTTTATAATAGTAAGGAAAATTAATGGTTGTTGAGCAACTAAAATACTTACAAAGCAAAATTAGGAGGTATATTAATGCCAAGTTATGTAATTACGGAAAAATGTGACGGCTGTAAGGGTGGGGATAAAACCGCCTGTATGTACATTTGTCCTAACGACCTTATGGTCCTGGATCCCAACGCAATGAAGGCGTACAACCAGGAGCCCAATCAGTGTTGGGAATGTTTTTCTTGTGTAAAGATTTGTCCCACACAGGCAATCGAAGTAAGAGGCTACTCTGACTTTGTTCCTCTTGGAAGCAGTGTTATGCCGATGCTCGGTACAGAGGATATTATGTGGACCTGCAAGTTCAGAAATGGTCTTGTCAAACGCTTTAAATTCCCTATACGGACTACTGCTGAAGGAGCCGCCAACGCTTATCCGGACCTCAAGGGAAAAGATCTTGACAGCGAACTGCTTTCTACAGAAGAGGCAGATGGTTACACAATGCCAACTCCTGTGACTTAAGCGGACTGAAGTTTTGTCAAGATCTGTAAAGTAAAATAATTTAAGAATTATATTTTTTAAGGAGGATAAAATATGGCATTACCAGATAAACCTTTGGGTGAAATTAAGGCCGTAAAGGATCCGGAAGTAGATGAGCGAGAAGTTGATATTCTGATCGTAGGCGGTGGTATGGCTGCCTGTGGTACTGCTTTCGAGATTAAGAAATGGACCGATGCGTCGGTTCTGCTTTGTGACAAAGCATCGCTGGAGCGCAGCGGCGCCGTTGCCCAGGGCCTTTCAGCTATTAATACATATATTGGAGACAATAAGCCGGAAGACTATGTCCGTATGGTTCGCAACGACCTTATGGGTATAGTTCGTGAAGACCTTATCTTTGACCTCGCTGGCCATATTGATGATTCAGTCCATCTGTTTGAGGAATGGGGTCTTCCGATGTGGAAGAAAACAGAAGATGGAAAGAATCTGGACGGTAAAGCAGGCCTGAAGCTGGGAACATTGAAATCCGGTGCTACACCCGTTCGTACAGGTAAATGGCAGATCATGATCAACGGCGAATCTTACAAGAGAATCGTTGCTGAGGCTGCAAAACTTGCTCTTGGTGAAGAAAATATTCTTGAGCGTATTTTCATAGTTGAGCTTCTTCTTGATGCTAATGAAGAAAACCGCATTGCAGGTGCGGTAGGTTTCTCCGTACGTGAAAACAAAGTCTATATTATTAAGTGCAAAACCATGATGGTAGCATGCGGCGGCGCAGTTAATATTTATCAGCCACGTTCCATTGGTGAAGGTATGGGCCGTGCATGGTATCCTGTATGGAATGCAGGTTCCACATATACCATGTGCATGAAGGTTGGTGCCGAGCTTACCATGATGGAAAACCGTTTCACCCCGGCACGTTTTAAAGATGGTTATGGACCTGTCGGCGCATGGTTTCTCCTGTTTAAGGCCAAAGCTCTGAATGGTCTTGGAGAAGCCTTTGCAGGTGGTGATACTGCCAAGGCAGAGCTTGAAAAATATGCTCCTTATGGAACTGCCGCTATTACACCTACCTGCCTGCGTAACCATTTGATGCTGTTTGAAATGAAAGAGGGCCGCGGTCCCATTATGATGGATACCGTTACTGCACTTGCCGCTATCGGCGAAACCATGAGCAAGAAAGAGCTCAAGCATCTTGAGTCAGAGGCATGGGAAGATTTTCTCGATATGACATGTGGACAGGCAAATCTGTGGTGCGCGCAGAACTGCGAACCTGAAAAGAAGAATTCCGAGATTATGCCTACAGAGCCCTATCTGCTTGGATCACATTCAGGCTGTTGCGGTATCTGGGTGTCAGGACCTAATTTTGACTGGGTGCCTGATTCATACAAGTGGGACTATAAGGGCAAAGTATATAATCGTATGACCACAGTTAACGGTCTGTTTACTTCCGGTGATGGTGTAGGGGCTTCCGGCCATAAGTTTTCATCCGGCGCTCATGCGGAAGGACGTCAGTGTGCTAAATCCATGGCAAGACTTGTCCGTGATAATGCAGACTTTACTCCAACCCTTGCTCAGTCAACTCAGGAACTGGTAGATCTGATTTACAAACCAGTCAGAACTTATCTGGATAACTGCGGACTGACAACAGACGAAACAATTAATCCCAACTATGTCAAGCCTTCAGGCATGGCACTTCGTCTGATGAAAGCCACCAACGAATATGGCGGTGGAACTTCTACATATTATCAGCTCAGCAGCAAATCGCTTGAGATCGTAATGGACCTTCTCCAGACGATGCGTGAAGACAGTGAGAAACTGGCTGCCGGTGATGTCCATGAACTGATGAGATGCTGGGAGATCGACCATCGTATCTGGACTGTTGAGGCACATCTGCGTCACATCCAGTTCCGTAAAGAAACTCGTTATCCTGGGTTCTACTATCAGGCTGATTATCCTGGCCAGGATGATGAAAACTGGTTCTGCTTTGTTAACTCAAAGTATGATGTAAAAGCCAAGACCTGGGAAATGATCAAGAAAGACTACGTCAAGATCATTCCTGATGCATAGCAGATCGGCTGAATAATAGTCGTATATAAAACCCGCCTCCAGGCATCGCAAGATGCCTGGAGGTTTTTATTAATTTAGATGTGTTCAATTGGTTTAATTGGTCTGATTGGATTATAGACTTTCAGATAATTAATTTCACTGTGTTATCAGTCGTCGATGTATAACTAATACGCCTTCCTCCTTCCGGCCTTGTGAAATTAATTATCTGAAAGTCTAAAGCTTATTGTTTAATCAGGCCAATCAAACTGATTGAGCTAATGCAGATGACTATCAGTTTTTAACCTAAGTTGAACGCTTTTTTGCGAAGAAATGTGCTAAGATCATGATGCAGCAAGAGATTGGTGCAGTTCGAGTAAAAAATCGCTCAATTTAGGTTTAACCAAATAGAAAAATTAAAAGCATGGAGGGATAGCATGACAGAAGAGAAAGCAGCCCCTGCTAGCGGAAGTATTTTGGTTGTTGGAGGAGGGATAAGCGGGTTAACTACTGCCCTTGAGGCTGCCGAAGTTGGGTACGAAGTATTCATAGTTGAAAAAAATCCTTACTTGGGCGGAAGAGTTGCACAGTTGAACCAGTATTTTCCAAAGCTCTGTCCTCCTTCCTGTGGACTTGAGATCAACTTCAGGAGGATAAAGGACAATCCAAGAATAAAAGTCTTTACACTGGCGGAAGTAGAAAAGGTTGATGGAGCATCAGGCAACTATGATGTTTCAATAAAATTAAATCCAAGATTTGTTAATGAAAATTGTGTAGCTTGCGATGACTGTATTGAGGTGTGTCCTGTTGACAGGAATAACGAGTTCAACTTCAATATGGATAAAACAAAAGCCATATACAGACCCAATGAGATGTCTTTTCCCATGCGTTACGCGATAGATTCGTCTGTATGCAAGGGCGCGGAATGCGGTAAATGCATTGAAGCATGCAAATACAGCGCAATTGAGCTCAACATGCAAGCAAAGACAATAAATCTGAAAGTTGGGGCCATAGTCTGGGCTACCGGGTGGGTTCCATATGACGCTGCCAAGATAGATAATCTCGGATTCGGAAAGTATGATAACATAGTAACCAATATGATGATGGAAAGGCTTGCAGCTCCAAATGGGCCTACCAAAGGAAAGATTCTCAGGCCGTCAGATAATAAGGAACCTGAGAGCATTGCTTTTGTTCAATGTGCCGGCTCAAGAGATGAAAATCATCTTCCTTATTGTTCTTATATATGCTGCATGGCTTCTTTAAAACAGGCTACATATGTCAGGGAGCGATTCCCCGATGCCAAGATTTATATCTTTTATATAGATATAAGGACTCCGGGTTTGAAATATGAAAAATTTTACAAGAAGATTAAAGAGGATGAAAATGTCATTTTCATCAAAGGCAAGGTGGCGGAAGTCAGTGAAGATCCGGGCTCCAAAAATATCACCGTGGTTGCAGAGAATGCTGTGACTGGAGAAAAGATAAAGCAAGAGGTTGATATGGTTGTTCTGGCTACCGGTATGCAGCCGACAACTGTAGATGCCAAGCTTCCGACTGATGACCTGCAATACAGCGAGGATGGCTTTATTGTTAATGATTTTGATAAAGGCGGTATGTTTGCTGCAGGATGTGCCAACAAGCCGGCCGATGTCGTAACATCAAACCAGAATGCTACCGGTATGGCCCTTAAGGCTATTCAAACCATGGTGAAGAGGTAGGAGGTTATTATACATGGATAAAAAATACAGTGTATATATCTGCACAGGTTGTGGAATTGGGGATGCACTTGATATAAAGGGTTTGTGTGGTGTGCCCGAAGAGGAGGGAGTCCCCGTAAAAACGCATTCCTTTCTTTGTGGAAAGGAAGGCGTCGAGGTTATAAAAAAAGATATAGCAGATGAAGGTGTCAACACAATTGTTATTGCGGGTTGTTCACGCCGGGTCAACTATGATGTATTCAAGTTTGACGGCTGTATAGTTGACAGAGTTAACCTCAGGGAACAGGTGGTTTGGTCACACCCCAGGTCAAAGTATCCGGTGGTAACAGAGGAACAGAAAGATGACGGCATACATTTTGACAGCCTTCAGATGCTGGCTGAAGATTACCTTAAGATGGGAATGGTTAAGGTGGAAAAAATAGATTTGCCGGAGCCCTATCAGATTGAGACCTTTACAAGGAAAATCCTTGTTATCGGCGGCGGTGTTGCCGGTATATCTGCGGCCCTGGATGCAGCCAAAGCAGGCTACGAGGTAACCATAGTTGAAAAAGAAGCTTCCCTTGGAGGTTACGCAGCCAAGCTACGCCAACAGCTTCCTGTGGCAAACCCGTATGACGGTCTGATACCCCCGATAATTGAAGAAAAAATCAAAGAGGCTGAGGCCAATTCTAATATTACAATCAGGACTGACACGATGGTTGCCCGTATTGCCGGCCAGCCGGGTGAGTTTGTAGTTACATTGAAGAAACCAGGAGAAACAATTGAGTTTGACGTTCCCTTTCCTCTGCCTGAGGAGATGAAGGTTGACGAGAGCGGTAAAGAGTTTGATGTGGAAAAACAGTTTGAACTTTACCAGGAATACAACAAGGGTAGGCTTGATATTTTACAAATCGATCCAAACGGCGAGAAATTCGGAGCAGTAATACTTGCCGCAGGATGGCGGCCATATACTCCTGAAGGCGATGAGCTTGGATATCTCGGCCTTGGCAAAATTGCCGATGTCGTAACCAATCATCAGTTTGAGGAAATCGCTGCAAAAGGCAAGATTGTAAGACCGTCG
Organism: Deltaproteobacteria bacterium; assembly: GCA_049190315.1. GTDB lineage: Bacteria > Desulfobacterota > Desulfobacteria > Desulfobacterales > ETH-SRB1 > B13-G4. Next base: position 5,768 of record JAIVWD010000111.1, read on the forward strand.
GATGGAAAGGAAGCCAAATCCGTCGTGTTTATTCAGGGCCCTGGAAAGGGTGATGACAGCGACTTTGACTTTACCGGTTCTGTTACAAGTCTGGTGGCTTTAAAACAGGCAAAGTATGTGTGTGATGATTATCCTGAGGATGGCAAGGCACAGATCATTTACCAGCATATGAGGACACCTGGCCTGTGGGAAAATTTTTACAAGAGCATACAGCAGGAAGATGGAATCTTTTTGACCAAGGGTGATGTCGTCAGTGTAGCTAAAAGCGGCGCAGGGATTGCCGTTGAGGCTGACAATACCCTTCTTGGCGAGAAGATTCAGCTTAATGCCGATATGGTTGTGCTGGCAACAGGTATGGTTCCGGCTACTGCTGATGATCCAGTGGTAAATCTTGCATACAGACAAGGGCCTGGTTTTCGTGAGATAGACCTGTTTGACGGATATTGTGACTCTAATTTCATATGCTTTCCATATGAAACACAGAGAACAGGAATTTATGCTGCCGGGGGCGTTCGCCGAAGCATGACGATTGAAGAAACAGTTGAAGATGCTGCAGGCGCTGCTCTTAAAGCTATTCAGTGTATTGAATCAGTTAACAGAGGTGTTTCAGTACATCCAAGGTCGGGCGATATGACATTCCCTGACTTTTTTTTCCAGAGATGTACGCAGTGCAAGCGCTGTACAGAAGAATGTCCGTTTGGCGCGCTTGACGACGATGAAAAAGGAACGCCAAAACCGAATCCGACAAGGTGCAGACGCTGCGGTACCTGCATGGGTGCATGCCCGGAGCGTATTATAGGATTTGCTGATTACAATGTTGACAGCATTGGTTCGATGGTAAAAGCAATTGGGGTTCCTTCTGAAGATGATTACGAGGAACCGCCGTTCAGGATTCTCGGTCTGGTCTGTGAAAATGATGCATACCCAGCCCTAGATATAGCCGGCATGAACAGATTAGCGTATTCTTCACAGGTTCGTTTTATTCCGGTTCGATGCCTTGGGTCTGTGAATGTGATCTGGATTAAAGATGCACTCGCCCAGGGTATGGACGGAGCTTTCCTGCTTGGTTGCAAGCATGGGGATGATTACCAGTGCCACTTTGTTAAAGGGAGCGAACTTGCGTCCATCAGAATGGAAAAAATCGGTGATGCTCTGGAAGCCCTGGCACTTGAAAAAGAGAGGGTGACTCAGTTTGATATTGCAATTGATGAATATGACAAGCTGCCGGAATTGATTGATAACTTTGTGAAGATGATTGTGGAGCTTGGTCCGAACCCGTTCAAAGGATTCTAAATAATTTGGCAATTCTAAATTGAAGACAGGTTGCTTTTCATAGCCTGTCTTCAATAATCAGTAGTCAATAGGAGGTATTAATATGGCTGATAAGTACCTGGTTGAGCCTGATGTAAATTTTGTTAAAGAAATTGTCAGGCTTGGGGGCGGTGATGTAAAAAAATGCTTCCAGTGCGCTACCTGTTCGGTAGTTTGTCCTATTTCTCCGGACAATAAACCTTTTCCAAGAAAAGAGATGATAGCTGCACAATGGGGCCTAAAGGATAAACTTGTAAGCAACCTGGACATATGGCTTTGTCATCAGTGTGGAGACTGTTCAACACAATGTCCCCGCGGTGCAAATCCAGGTGATGTGTTGGGAGCTATTCGTTCTTATGCTATTTCTGAGTATGCAGTTCCGAAGTGGCTGGCTAAAGCAGTTAATGATCCAGGGAAACTGCCTGTTCTTTTGCTTATCCCGGTAGTTATTTTTGTGGTTCTGGGCTATATAACAGGCTTAATGAATTTTAGTCCTGGTGGAGAAGAGATCGTACATTCTCATTTCTTTTCCTCATGGCTGGTTGATCTGATTTTTGTACCGCTTACTGTCTGGGTCATAGCCATCTTTGCCATGGGCCTTAATAGATTTATAAAAGACATGCATGAGAGTGCGGTGCGTGAAGGGAAGACTGATAAAAGCAGACTTGAGCTTGGTGGTTTTCTTCAGGCACTTGTTCGCATTTTACCCACAATATTAAAACACAGCAAGTTTACAGAGTGCGGTGAAAACAAAGACCGTGCTACAGCACATCTTATGGTATTTTATGCATTTATAGGACTTTTTATTGTAACAAATATCTTTTTTGTTGTATTGTACGTTTTCCAGATACATGGTCCTTATTCACAATTAAACCCGGTTAAATGGCTTGCCAATGTTAGTGGTATAGCCCTGGTTATCGGTAGTATCCTGATGATAAAAAACCGGTTGGCCAAAACCACTCAGTCAACCAGTTATAAAGACTGGTACCTTTTAGGACTCGTTCTTGGTCTTGGTTTGACTGGAATGCTTACCGAAATGACCAGGCTTGCAGGTGCTGCCAACCTTTCATATTTTATGTATTTTATACATCTTGTATTTGTATTCAACCTGTTTGCATTCCTGCCATTTTCAAAGCTGGCCCATATAGTTTACAGGACAGTTGCTATGGCGTATGCAGAGTATGCAAACAGATAAATATATAGTTTTTTTAAGGCTTAAGTGTTCATAACTTTTGTCTTGACAATGTTCTTTCCACACTTTAAATATCTGTTCAAAAGTGTAATAAGAATGAAGGCTTTGTTACTAATTAATATAATAATATTGAGAAGGAGAGAAAACCTATGTCGAATTTAGTACCACCACATGGAGGAAAAGGGTTAGTTTGTAGCTTACTTGAAGGAAGTGAACTGGAAGCAGAGAAGGCAAAGGCCAAAACTTTGAAAACCATATCTATTTCAGGTCGTGAGAACGGCGATCTTATTATGATGGGTATCGGCGGATTCAGCCCGTTAAATGCTTTTATGCCCAAGGCTGACTGGAAGAGTGTTTGCGAAAACTTTCTGCTGACCGACGGCACATTCTGGCCGGTACCTGTAACACTTTCCGCTTCTAAGGAAGATGCCGACAGCATCAATGCCGGTGATGAAATTGCCCTTCAGAATGCTGGTGGAGAGATCATGGCCACCATGAAGGTCACCGAAAAATATGAGATGACCGAGGCTGATAAAAAATGGGAATGCGAAAAAGTTTACAAGGGCAAAGGTGAAGAATCCGAAGGCGATAACTTCTGGAAAATTGCTCCTGAAGATCATCCCGGCGTTATCATGGTTATGAATCAGAAAGATTATAACCTGGCCGGTCCTGTTAAGGTATTGAGTGAAGGTGATTTCCCGGAAAGGTTTCCTGGAACCTATATGACCCCAGCTCAATCACGCGCTCATTTTGACGAAAGAGGCTGGAGCAAGGTCGCCGCGTTACAGCTCAGGAACCCTATGCACCGGTCTCATGAGTTCTTGGCCAAGATTGCCTGCGAAGTATGTGACGGTGTGTTCATTCACTCCCTGGTTGGATCTTTGAAACCTGGCGATATCCCGGCTGAAGTCCGCATCGAATGCATCAATAAGCTTATTGACGGTTACTTTGTTAAAGATCATATCCTTCAGGGCGGATATCCTCTTGACATGCGCTATGCCGGCCCGAGAGAAGCCCTGCTTCACGCTACCTTCCGTCAAAACTACGGTGTCAATCGTATGATTATCGGTCGTGATCACGCCGGTGTTGGTGACTTCTATGGTCTGTTTGATGCACAGGATATCTTTGATGAGATTCCCAAACCGGATGATCCTGCGAAAAGACTTCTAACCGA
>JAIVWD010000112.1:0-1766 GCA_049190315.1 Deltaproteobacteria bacterium
TAAATGCATTACAATGGATAGTAAGATGCCCGGGGATCTGGTTTATGTCCTTGGAACCACCAGAAACGAGTTAGGGGGATCTGAGTATTACGAGCATTTTGGATATACCGGCCTTAATGTTCCCAGGGTTATGCCCGAACAGTTTGCACCTGTTTACAAGGCTCTTGGCCATGCCGTTGGCAAAGAAATTCCGGCATCCGCACATGGTATATACCGCGGCGGTCTGGGAGTGCATCTTGCTTTGACGGCAATGGGCGGCAACCTTGGCATGGAAGTTGATCTTGCAAATGTGCCAGTGGATGATGTTGATCGTAATGACAAAATATTGTTTTCCGAATCTGCTGGACGATTTATTGTAACCATTGATCCTCAGCATAAGAAAATTTTTGAAAATATTTTCAAAAACCTTCCATGTGCCTGCGTTGGAAAAATAACCGGAGAACCGGATTTTGTTGTAAAGGGTATTAACAGCAAAATTATTATATCAGTTCCTGTTGATAACCTTAAGACCGCATGGAAAGAGCCATTCAAGGATCTTTAAAAAGTACATCCGCTTCAGGTGTAATACATTCAAACCATGAAAAACTCTCGCATAACATATCATAAAGAAAGAACTCGCCGTGAATTTAAAGATATTATTGCAGTTAAGCGAAATATTATAGAGAAATACATAGTCCTATCAGGTTCTTTCTTAATGATATCTAATGCGTTCAAACAGTTTCCTGATTTGAATGTATTACACCTGAAGCTCCTTCGTATATTTAGTGTTTGTCAGAATAATATTCCGAGTTAAAGCGGAGAAGTCAATATGAGCAAAGTAAATGCACTTGTACTTGCCGGATACGGCTTGAATTGTGATCATGAAACAGCCTATGCCTTTGAACTGGCAGGAGCAAAAGCTGTCCGGGTTCATATAAATTCTCTTATTAATGGAGATGTAAAGCTTGAAGATTTTCAAATCATGGTTTTTGTCGGAGGGTTCAGTTGGGGAGATGATCATGGCGCAGGCGTTATTCAGGCTGTACGCCTTAAAACAAATCTTGGAGAAAAACTGAAAGAATTTATTGATAATGGCAATCTTGTACTTGGGATATGCAATGGGTTCCAGACTCTTGTGAACCTCGGGCTTTTGCCTGGTTTTGACCATGATTACAGTAAGCGGTCGGTAGCACTTACATTTAACGATTGCGGAAATTTCAGGGATGACTGGGTAAATCTGACAGTAAATTCCGCATCACCCTGTATATTTACAAAGGACATGGACTGCCTGGAACTCCCCATCAGACACGGGGAAGGAAAATTTTATTCAGATGAGTCCACCATAGAACGCCTTGTAAACAGTAACCAGGTTGTAATTCAGTATTCCATGCCGGACGGAGAACTTGCAAACAGCGCTTTCCCATACAATCCAAATGGATCAGTACTTGATATAGCAGGAATATGTGATCCAACCGGCAGAATTTTCGGCCTTATGCCCCATCCTGAAGCCTACAATCATCCAACTAACCATCCGAACTGGACCCGCCAAAAGGAAGAGCTTAAACGCCAGGGCAAGGTATTTGAGATAAGCCCTACGATAGGATTACGAATTTTTCAAAATGCCGTAGACTTTATCCGCAATAGCAATAGATAATTCAGCCTAAGTTGAGCGATTTTTTGCGAAGATATGTGCTGAGATCTTGATGCATAAGGATTTGCAAAAACCGCAGGCATACCCGCGGATATGTTGAGGATTTTTGCGAAGCCTTGATGCGCAAGAGATTGGC
>JAIVWD010000112.1:1776-9401 GCA_049190315.1 Deltaproteobacteria bacterium
CATTTGAGATAAGCCCCACGATAGGATTACGAATTTTTCAAAATGCCGTGGACTTTATCCGCAATAAATAAAATCGATTTCCTGATTGCCGAACCGGCCGATAAAAACCTTGTAGCCTCTTCGCTTTAATTCCAGAAAAACCTCCCCATGACATCCCTCATCAAACATATTGTGTTTCCAAATTTCTGACTATAAAAAAAGTTAATAGTTAACAGATAGGACGGTTTCGTAAAAATTCTGTTTTTTTGCTCAAAAGTCGTTCGTAAAAATTCTTTTTCCATATAAATTTGTCAATAAAATTCAGAGGTAATTAATTTTTTGTTTGAATTTAAGCGGTTCTATTATACAAGATATCAACATGGCACAAAACTTGAGTATTATTAATGTTAATAGAACTCTGGTGAACTGCAATGGGAGGCAGATATGTTAAATATAGCTTTAAAATTTGGAAATGAAAAAGGAATGGTTCTTCCTTTGGGCCTCATGTTTTTGGCTATTATAGCGATTTTGGGAACCACGGCTGTTATAATTACAACAACTGATCTTAAAATCGGAACCAATTACAAGCTCAGCGAGCAGGCTTTTTATGCGGCGGAAGCCGGAGTTCAAGAGGCCATCTTCAGGATTAGCCTTATAAATGACAGTACCAAAACAATTGCGCAATGGGGATCTCAGGTAAGTGTAAATGGGGTTACTAACGCTTATATCGGTGATCCCTCTGGATATGACCCGAACTGGCAGGTGAAGATATACTTTGTCGAAGATGCTACTACCCTTACCTCTCCCGATACCGCTACTCTACTGCCGAAGGCCGACTGGCCGAATATGAACTACGAAGTGACCATCAGGCATGAAAAAGAGTCGGATATAGGAAACGACCTTAATGGAGATGGAGATACAGATGATCTGGTATTTTATAATCCATCTGCCGGCAAAAATGCTACTGGAGTCGGCAAACCGATTACATGGATTGAATCTATCGGAAAAAGCGGCACATCTCAGCATAAAATTCATGTGGAGGCTGCGAAGGAGGTCTTTGCAGTAGTTTCCAAAGCGGCGATATCAGTTAACAACCCACCAAACTTTACTGGAAATTCGAGCATATTTGGATTTAATTTTAAAAAAGAAACAGATCCTGGCTTTAGTGGTAACACAAGAACAATAAGTCAGATTGGTGGGAAAATAGGCGATTCGAGTTTAACTATAGACCACTATGGAGATGGGAGTACTCCCACAGTAGAAGCTGATGGAACAGGAGATGTTGCAATAGATGTTCCTTATGCTGTTGATGACAGCGGTAATTGGATGCTGCAGGACAGTGGTCATCTCCCCGGCGCAGCCATCACGACGGGTACCGGTAATATCATATCTCCATCGGGAAGTAATGCAGTGTTTGGAGGTAATGACACTAAATCATGGAAGGACGAAAGCATTCCGTCATGGTTACCCATCCAGGATGTCCTTTTCGATCCTTTGGATTATCCTGATGCTGGTGAAAGACTCTCCATGCTGAATGATTTGCTGGCCAAAGCCGATATCACGGACGCTGATCTTGAGTTAAATGACAAGCTGAAGAGCAAGGAACCGGTGGGTATCATCCATATAACCGGGGACATAGATCTTGCTAATGACACACCAACACCTGCGTCGGGCTATGGTGAGGGCATCATGTATATTGAGGGCAGCTTAAAGGTAACGGGAAATGTCAACTTTAAAGGCCTGATTTTTGTTGAGGGGGACGTGGACATCACGGGAACATTCTGGAATCTTGGAACAATTCTGGTAAAGGGAACAACCGTCAATTTGACGGGAACTGCCACGACCCTTTATAGCAAAGAGGTGATAGACGATCTGGAAGATTTTACCAAGACAGTAAAGATAATTTCATGGAAGGATGTTTTTTAGATTCATTTGTTCCACCATTCAGGGAGAACCCCCTTGTTTTTTTCTTTGAGTTCTTTTTTTAGCTGGTCTATTTGAATATTAATTTTTAATGCATCCCTTGAAGCTGCGTGTTTGGTTTCTTTATCCCCTTTTTCAAGACTGCTGAGGTATCTCTGTTTCGCTTCATCGAGTTCCTGTTCGAGTCTTTGCTTCTCTCTTTTGTAATATTCAATATCTACTAAGTCATTGTCGGTCTTTTCCGCCTTTTGTCTGGGCGGTTGAGATTTTTTGGCCGCGTTTTGGATAATGGTTTCCTCTATATAAACTCGATCTTCGTAAACCAGATCTGTTTTTTCTATTTTTCTGATTAAATCTTTGCTAATCCCTACAACTCCACCGTAATAGTAGAATTTTATCAGGTTGCCTTTCTCCCAATACCGGTAAATTATAAACTTGGAGCCGTTGTTTAACTCAATAAGATAAGAAGAAAAGCAGACAGCGGGCCATATGATGAAGGAAATTATTATTAGCGGAATAAACTTTTTCATAATAATTCGTAACTACTCAGGTGTTTAGGCTGAAGGAAACAAATGATTCCTGAGCGTTATTCTCTATGTTTAGGACAAAATTTCCGGCCGCTTTAAGAAAATATTGGCTTCTGTGAGTCTTTTCCCTAAAAGTCTTCAGTCTTCAGCCTAACCAACCTGAGTAGTTACAATAATTATAACACTAATCAGGATTTACGGACAAACCTTCTTTTTTAAAAAGGCTTTTTATAGTGTTTGTAGGAATAGCCCCTTGATTCATCCAGTACCTGATTCGTTCTTCCTTTAGCGAAACTTCAGCAGGATCTTTTAAGGGGTTATAAGATCCGACAGCTTCAAGGTATTTTCCATCCCTTGGGCTTTCAACGTCAGCCACAACGATTCTATAAAAGGGTCGTTTTTTTGAGCCATGTCTGGCCAATCTAATTTTAACCGGCATATTTTTTATCTCCTTAAAAAGGTAGCATGCCTCTGCCTAATCCGCGCATGCCGCCTTTATTCATCTTCTTCATCATTTTCATTATCTGCGTATAGTTTTTCAGAAGCTTGTTAATATCCTGTATGCTTGTACCACTGCCCTTGGCTATTCTTTTCCTGCGGTTCCCATTTATTATGGTGTACTGCCGCCTTTCCAGCGGTGTCATTGAGTTAATTATGGCTTCGATTCTGACAAATTCTTTTTCATCTACTTCAAGATTTTTAAACTGTTTGTTTTTGCTGAAACCGGGAATCATACCCAGTAAGTCTTTTAATGAGCCCATCTTTCGTATCTGAACCATCTGATCTCGGAAATCATCTAATGTAAACTCATTTTTTCTTAACTTTTTTGCAAGTTCAACAGCCTTTTTTTCATCAACCACAGACTGGGCCTTTTCAATAATAGTAAGGACATCTCCCATCCCCAGTATTTTTGAGGACATCCTGTCCGGATGAAAAGGTTCCAGTTCACTAAGTTTTTCGCCGACACCAATAAATTTAATTGGTTTGTTGGTTATTGATTTGATGGAAATTGCTGCGCCGCCACGTGCATCACCATCCATTTTGGTGAGAATAATACCACCAAGATTCAGGGTATCGTCAAATGATTTCGCTATATTTACAGCATCCTGCCCTGTCATGGCATCAGCAATAAGTAAAATATCAGATGGGTTAACTGCATCCTTAATATTACAGAGTTCCGCCATCAGATTTTCATCAATATGCAGGCGCCCGGCAGTATCAAGGAGAAGGATATCGCATCCCTCTTGCTGTGCCGCAATTCTGGCTTCCCTGCATATCTGTACCGGATCCATTTCCACAGTGGAAGAATAAACAGGAACAGACAACTGTTCGCCAAGTTTTTTGAGCTGATCAATAGCAGCAGGGCGATAAACATCTGCCGGAACAAGGTAAGGCTTTTTACCTTTTTTTCTTAAGAACACGGCGAGTTTCCCTGCTGTAGTTGTCTTACCGGACCCTTGCAGGCCAACCAGCATAATAGATGCAGGTTTTGAACCCGAAAGATTCAAATCTTCGTGCCGGGTTCCCATAATTTCCGTCAATTCATCATTGACTATTTTGACAACCTGCTGGCCGGGCGTAAGGCTGGCCATAACTTCTTGCCCTAAAGCTCTTTCCTTAATATCAGCAATAAGTTTTTTTACAACTTTATAATGGACATCAGCCTCAAGAAGAGCTATGCGAACTTCTTTTAGACCTTCCTCTATATTTTTTTCAGTTAATTTGCCGTGCCCTTTTAGCTTTTTAAATGCTAACTCGAGCTTGTCGGTCAGATTGTCAAACATATTACACCGATTTAACTACTCAGGTTAATATAGACTTTCAGATAAATAATTTCACTGCGTTATCAGTCGTCGACGTATAACTAATACGCCTTCCTCCTTCTGGCCTTGTGAAATTAATTATCTGAAAGTCTATAGACTGAAGGTAGAAGGCTTTTAGGAGAGAAAGACCTCAAGAAATTCAGTCTATAGCTTTCAGTCTAACCACCTAAATAATACTATCATCAATTCTTTAAAAGAGTTGAAATTAATATCTATCCAATGGTATGTCAAGCAAAAATAATGCATTAACAAAAGTATAAATAATGACAACTTCAACGAACAAAACAGATATTAAAGAGTTAACCGGAGAACAACTGGCTTCATGGCTTGAAGATCGTGATATAGAGAATTATCGCGCAGGACAGATCCTTAAATGGATTTACAGTCGCCAGGCAGACACATTTGATATAATGACAAATCTTGGGAAAGAGATCAGAAAACTGCTTTCTCTTAACTTTACTATTAACCGACTTGATAGAATTCACATTGAAAGATCGCGGGATGGTTCCAGAAAGTATCTTTTTAGACTTGAAGACGGAAATCATATTGAGAGCGTACTGATTCCGGAAAAGGATCATTATACACTTTGTATATCAAGTCAGGTGGGCTGTGCACAGGGTTGCAGATTCTGTCTTACCGCAAAAGGCGGTTTTGTGCGCAATTTATCAAAAAGTGAAATAGTAGCTCAGGTACGAGACATCTTAAAAGATCAAATCAGCTCAAAACGCATTACAAATATTGTTTTTATGGGAATGGGAGAACCTCTGGCTAATTTCCAGAATGTTATAAAAGCTATTCACACTATTACTGAAGCTGATTTTGGACTTGGATTTTCGAGCCGCAGGGTTACGGTCTCTACAGCAGGCCTTGTATCAAAGCTTTCTGCTCTGGGAAATGAAACAAGGGTTAATCTTGCAGTATCATTAAATGCAACAGATAATAAAACTCGTGACTTTCTTATGCCTGTAAACAAGAAATATCCAATAGAAGAGTTGCTTGATGCATGCCGCAAATATAATTTAAGACCGGGCAGCAAAATAACATTCGAATATATTCTGATAAAGGGAATAAATGATTCAGCAGAGAATGCAAACCAGCTCGCTGAGCTGCTGAAAGGGATGCGATCAAAAATTAATCTTATACCCTTTAATGAACACGAGGGCAGTGATTTCAGGCGACCGGAAGAATCAGTAATAAGCAACTTCAGGGAAATTCTGGCTAAAAAGGGCTGCACTACTATGGTCCGCCGTAGCAAGGGCGAGGATATATCGGCAGCATGCGGCCAGCTCAGCGCAAAAGTGAGAACATAAGTGCCCACCGCCTCTGGTTGTCAACATGTTGATTTTGAGTTTTCAAATTTCTGATACTATTGAATTATGGCCTATATCAAGAGCTTTTTGACTTCTTCCGGAGACATTGCTGTTACTTTTATTATTTCAGTTCCACACGAGTTAACAACCTGCGCATCAATCCTTGTATCGCCTGGCGCTTTGCTGTAACCGGCGCAGATTGATGCCGCCTTTATGATAATGTCTTTACTTGCTTTGTTCGGTATTAGAACTATCGGGCCCGGGAAATCTTTTACTTTTATAACAGTATCCCTGGATGGGTTGTGGTAGTTTATTATTTTTTCGTTATCCTGTTTGGTACGTCCTATAATCAGTTTTGTATTATTGTCCAAACGAAGATGTCTGCCATACTTCAACAGATGCAGTTCTTTTTCAGCGTATGTGTCCTGGTGTTCAAAAAGATCCTTGAGACGGTCTGAATAGCCTTTATCAGTAAGGAGACAGCCTCCTGCCGGAGTAGGATATTCTGTAATGCCGAATTTTTCAGCGAGTTTTATCTGGGGCTTTCGTGATCTTCCCGAAATATCGAGCAGCAGCTCCCTGTTTACGAGACCTTCTTTTTCAGGAATGGTTAAAGGCAGCCTTTTGGCGCTCAAAGGCCGAAGTATATAGCCGTCAATGTCCGAATGTTTTTCCACATAACGGAGAGATGGTTTAGTCTGAGACATGGGGCGCTGGCCAAGCACTTCGCCGCTGAAAACAAAATCAAAGCCTTTGTTTTTCATTATTGTGCCTGCAAGTCTGAACATCAGAGCATGGCAGTCCATGCAGGGATTCATATGCTTCCCGTATCCGCATGGGGGATTTTTAAGCATTTTAAGATAGACCTGAGTGATATTTTTTATTGTTATAGGGATTTTTGTTTTGTATGCAGCCTGCCGTGCCTTTGCTGATGAGAAAAATGGTGTTTCAAAAGACATCCATTCAACCTCTATACCCTGATCGCGCAGAATCAGCGCCGACAGGATGCTGTCCAAACCACCGGAGCTTAGACCCAGTGCACGAACTTTTTTTAAAGATGATTTCATAACAATACAATATAGTGATGAATATTAAAACACGTTCAGATAAGATTCGTAAAATACTAAGAATGACCTTCCCAAATGTCAAGACACAGCTTAAATGCAGAAACCCCTTTGAGCTTCTTGTGGCAACCGTGCTTTCCGCCCAGTGTACGGATAAACAGGTTAATTCAGTAACAAAAGAATTATTTAAAAACCTGAAAACTCCTTACGATTTCGCCAATGCCTCCAATAAGACAATTGAGGAACTGATCCGTCCAACCGGTTTTTTTCGAAACAAGGCAAAGAATATCAAAAACAGTTCGAAGATATTGATTGAGAAATACAAAGGCAATGTTCCTGACTCATTGGATGAATTGATAAAGCTGCCGGGGGTAGGGCGCAAAACAGCAAATGTTGTTTTGGGCAGTGCTTTTGGAATTCCGGGGATAGCTGTGGATACTCATGTAGCAAGGATTTCAAAAAGACTTGGCCTGACGAAAAACACAGACCCTGTTAAAATTGAGTTTGATCTTATGAAACTAATTCCCAAAAAGGACTGGAGCGATTTTTCATTGCAGCTTATTTACTTTGGGAGAGCTGTTTGCAAGGCAAGAAAGCCAAGTTGTAAAGTCTGTCCATTGGCTGAACTGTGTGACTATAAAAGTAACTACTCAGGTTGGTTAGGCTGAAGACTGAAGACTTTTAGGGAAAAGACTCGCAGAAGCCAATATTTTCTTAAAGCGGCCGGAAATTTTATCCTAAACATAGAGAATAACGCTCAGGAATCATTTGTTTCCTTCAGCCTATAGCCTTCAGTCTAAACACCAGAGTAGTTACCTATAAAAAACAAATATCAATATTTCAACAGCGCCGCCCTATCTATAGGATGTTCCTTAAGTTCTAAAATTCTTGCTTTTTCATGAAAAATAAGGTCATATTTACATACAATTGAAATCAAGAAATAATCTATTAATATCAAATATCATTGATTTATTTCTTAACATTTAAATTGTTAGATGC
>JAIVWD010000113.1:0-9327 GCA_049190315.1 Deltaproteobacteria bacterium
CAAGTCGCGCCTCCCGATCCCGTCCCGGTCTCGGGACGGGGAGGGCAGGCGTGAACCTTTGAACTTTGAACCTGAGTTACGATTTTTCTAATACAGCCTGGACTTATTGAGAACTTACACAAAAAATGGTTTTCCGTCAATTCAACAAACATCACCAGCAGGGAAACGTCAATGTCAGATGGAATTCGACCTGGGGATTTGATTCACTGAACCCGCGTTTATGACAGAAATCCAAATAATAACGTAACCATATGTTCGCTATAGAAAATTATATGGGATAAATTTTGCTTGGAATCCTGCTTAACCTTGAAAAAATATTCCTTCGTCTTTATGATAATTTTACTTGACAGGGCATATTATTTAGATAAAATGGCCTCATGATGAAAAAAATTAAGAAAAGAACCTTAGAGTTGAATTTGCCGGCTAATCGTTCTGCTTTTCTCTGGGGACCACGCAAAACAGGGAAGACTTATTGGATTAACAGGCATTTTGCTGACTCAGTCGTTATTGATTTACTAAAAACTGACATATTTGCGGAGTATGCCTCCCGTCCATCATTACTACGAGAGCGTTATCAGGAATACGGTAGACTTGTTGTTATTGATGAAATCCAGATGGTTCCTGACCTTCTTAATGAAATTCACTGGTTAATTGAGAATACCGGCACCTCTTTTTTAATGACCGGATCAAGTGCACGCAAGCTGAGGCGACGTCATGCGAATCTACTTGGTGGTCGAGCCTGGAGATATATAATGGCTCCGCTTACGTATGCAGAGACGGAAGGTTTTGACCTGGAGCAGATTGTGATTTCCGGACTTCTGCCGCCCCATTTTCTTTCATCCGATCCTGTGCAAGATCTCAGATCCTATGTAGCCGACTATTTAAAGGAAGAAATCGCAGCAGAGGCCGTCATACAAAACATCCCGGCATTTGCCGAATTCCTGCGTGTTGCTGCACTGACTTCAGGTGAATTGCTGAATTATACCAATACAGCAAGAGAAACCGGTGTCAGCGCCAAGGTTGTAAGAAACTATTTCCAGATCTTAGAAGATACATTGCTTGGTTTTAGAATCCAGCCATGGAGAAAGGTTAAAAACCGGCGTCTGATAGAAACCGAAAAATTTTATCTTTTTGATGTAGGTGTAGCCAATTATCTGGCTCGCCGGTCACCTCGAATCGGCACTCCTGAATTCGGCAATTCGTTTGAACATTATATTCTTATGGAACTTAAGGCATATCAAGCTTACAAAAATCCGGAACTCGATATTCGATACTGGAGAACCAGCACGGGGTTTGAGGTAGATTTTATCCTTGGCGATATGAATGTGGCAGTTGAAGTCAAAGGATCACACAGAGTGCATAGCAAACATGCCAGAGGTCTGAAGGCACTTCTGGAAGAGCATACGATTAAGCGGGCTGTTATTGTTTGTTTGGAAAATCAGCCAAGAAAACCTGATTCCTTCATTGAGGTTTTGCCATGGCAACTTTTTCTGGAAGCGCTATGGTCAGGGGAATTGGGGGTATGATGAGATGGTCGCATGTGATGTTTGGGACGAGATGCAGGAACTCCATATAACATCCCTTCTGCGCTAATATCTTCATCAATATCCGGCCAATGGACGCCGTGCCCGTCGCCAATCATCTCAAAATGGGTGCGTTGTTCAGGTGTCGCCTCAGCCAACCGCCATGACCACTCCAAAGGAACACTAATCACCCGGCCATCCATCAGATAGGCCGTAATACTCTCATCATTGACGGACACTTCTTTAATTTTAAGCGATATTTCTACCACAGTGCTCATACCATGCCTCCATAATGTAATTGAGATACGCTCCTCCAATCAGTTTACGAATCTGGCGCAGTTCGTGAGGAGAATACCCATGATTTTGGCTCAACACCAGCGGATCAAGCCAGAATTTACACACCATGCGTTCTCGTTGCACATGAACATGCGCTGGTTCAGCACAATCAAAACTGTAAAAGAAGAGCCGATAGGGGCCAGGAATATTTTTAACTGTCGGCATTGTTTTCTCTCGTATGTTGACAAATGCATATTTCGTAGAGAAAAGCTCAACACAACCTCACAAGAACACCGTAAAGTAACCATCTAAAAACGTCAAGAAAAGAATCCGGAAAGATCGTTTTCTATCACGCCGTCTAGTTTCTACCTGCTCGCTGCAGAAAAATACCTCTGCAACAGAATCAGGGATCTTCTCCAGCCTGATTTTGATGTCATAGTCTAAGGTTAACATCTTTTAGTCCGAGACAGATGCAGATGCTCTTCCGCTAATACTTTGATTATGTTCTGATCTTCGTTTTGGTCACTTTTGGTAGGTTGGGTTGAGCAAAGCGAAACCCAACGATCTTAAGCTATTGTTGGGTTTCGGGACTCCGTCCCTCAACCCAACCTACGTGATTAAGCAAATTAAGGGGTCGGTTTATAACTTATTGAAAATAAAACATATTTCTAAATCAAAGTATTAGCGGAAGAGCATCGCTTTTCGAGGTATAGGTTTGAAAGACCGCTAAATCGTTACCTTTTTTCTATAAAGAGAGAAGTATGTAACAGGGACTATTATAAGCGTAAAAATTGTGGATGCACAAAGTCCAAAAATCAGAGCCCAGGCAAGGCCTGAGAAAACCGGATCCAGTGTAATGGGCCAGGCGCCAATGGCGGTTGTGCAAGCGGTAAGTAATATAGGACGCATCCTGATTGCTCCACTTCGGAGAATAGCTTCTTTAAAAGAAATGCCTTCATTAAGAGCGTTTTTAATAAAATCAATCAGAACAAGGGAGTTCCTTATTACAATTCCACCAAGAGCTATCATGCCTATCATGCTTGTTGCGGTAAAAAAGACAGGGTTGAAGAAGCCGCCCACCTGTTCTCCGGTGAAAACATTCAGCAGCCAGAATCCCGGCATAATGCCCAGAAGCGTGAGAGGTATTGACATCATAATCAATATTGGCATGGAAAATGAATTAGTTTCCATTATAAGAAGAATATAGATTCCTATTAGAGCTGCCGCAAATGCTATGCCCATATCTCTGAATACCCTGAGAGTTATCTTCCATTCGCCTTCACCTGCCCATTTTACTGTGATTCCCGGAGGGGGAGGGTTGTCAAGTTTAAGTTTTTTCTGCATATCAAGAACAGCTTCGCCGGGAGCTCTGCCTGCCATTTCTCCCGTCACATATACCACGCGTTCAAGGTTTTTATGATAAACAGGCTGGTCTTCAGGGATGCGAACTATCTTTACAAGTTCTGCCAGAGGAACCATCTTGCCGGTATTTGTTTTGAGCGGTATTTGTGATAAAGAAGTAAGCTCCGATCTATTTTTTCTTGGTAAAATTATTTTTATACTTAGAGATTGCCTTTCTTCAGGAGTATGTATTGTGGCAGGGGCAGCACCTCCTATCGCTATTTTCAAAGTTTGAATAATTTCATTCGTGGAGACTCCGTGAAGAGCAGCCTTTTCCTTGTCAATAATAAAATCTATCTTGTTGCGTCTGGTTTCAACTGTGTCGTCAATATCCACTACAAAAGGCTCTGCTGCCATTAAATTCTTTATATGTTCCGCTCCTTTTATGATTTGATCATAAGAGCGGTCAGGGGAACCATAGATTTCAGCCACAATTGTCGAAAGCACAGGGGGGCCGGGAGGGACCTCAACAATTTTAATTACTGCATTGTTGGCTTTTGCAATGTCTTCGAGTTCCTTTCTAAGCCGGAGAACAATAGCATGGCTTTGTTGCTTCCGTTTATTTTTTTCAGCTAAATTTATACGGATATCTGCAAGGTGGCTTCCTTCCCTAAGGTAATAGTGACGAACCAGACCGTTGAAATCCATGGGAGACGAATTTCCCACATAGGACACAAAGCTGGTAATTTCAGGGATTTCCCTGAGAAAGTCTTCAAAGGACTGTACAACAGTATTGGTGGTTTCAAGTGTAGTTCCTTCCGGCATGTCAATAACTATCTGGAATTCATTTTTGTTATCAAAAGGAAGTATTTTCAAGGGCACTAATCGGAAAACAGCAAGACCTATAGATACTAAAAGGAGAAAAATAATAGCAGCGAGAAGCATGTATCTTTTTCTTTTTGATTTGAGAAAAGGAGATACAATTTTGCGGTAGATTTGCCCGATCCATACATTTATACCTTTATCATGATTTGTTGCCGAATTGGTCATCTTGCGGATATTCATGTTTTTCAGCAGCAGGTGCGTTAACCACGGCACAATGGTAAGCGCACAGAGAGTTGAAAATGTTACTGTAAGGGGAACATTTGCTGCCATTGGAGCCATATACGGCCCCATCATTCCTGTAATGAAAAACAGGGGTAGAAATGAGATTATTATGGCTAATGTGGACATTATTACCGGAGGAAGCACTTCATTAACGGCAAATAGCGTTGCTGAAAAGGCTTTACGCTTGCCCATCAAAATATGGCGCTGTATGTTATCTACATTTGTAATAGGATCATCAACTACAAGTCCCAGGGAGAGTATAAGAGCAAAAAGGGTAACCCTGTTAATTGTATATCCGAATAGATAATTGACAAAAAGAGCAAGAGAAAAGCTGACAGGTACGGCAAGTGCAACCACCAGCGCTTCACGCCATCCAAGAGTAATAGCTAAAAGTATAATAACGGAAATAACCGCAAAAGCCAGCGAACTTAAGAGGCCATTTACCTTTTGCCCGGCAGTTTTACCGTAGTTGCGAATTACTTCAACATTAACGCCATCGGGAATAGTGCTTTTTTTCAATTCTTCAAGCTTGATCAGGATATTTTCGGAGACTGTGACGGCGTTGGTCCCTTTTTTTTTGGCAATGGCGAGTGTGACGGCCGGGAATGAAAAGGGGGTATTTTCTTTATCGTGAGTTTTACGATAGAAATTTGAGTAACCGATTCTCGAGTAAGACTTTGATTCTTCCGGGCCGTCGAATATATTTGCAATATCTCGCAAATATACCGGACGTCCATTGTGAACTCCAACCATAAGTGATGAAACTTCATTTGAAGATGAAAGGAAAGATTTGCTTGTTACTGTAACTTCTTTATTAAAGCGGGAAAATTTACCTGCTGTAACAGAAGCATCCGCTCCCTGCAAAGCTTTCTGCACTTCAAGTAAAGATACTCCAAGACCTGACATGCGTTCAGGTAAGAGTTCAACGCGTATCTCCCGTTTGCGGCCACCAACAATTTCAGCCCTTGAAATGTCCTTTACCTTTGAAAGCCTTGATAATACTTCCTCACCGATTCTGCGAAGTTCGTAATCATCATAACGATCTGAATAAAGACTTATATTTACAATGGGAACGTCGTCTATTTCGACTGGTTTTACCACCCATCCCTTAACAATCGGGGGAGCGGCGTCAATATTCATTGTAATCTTATTATGGAGTTTTACCAGGGAATTTTCCCTGTCTTCTCCTACATAAAATCTGACTGTAACGATTGCCATGTCCTCACGGGACATCGAATATACGTATTCAACGCCGTCAATCTGCCATAAAAGGCGTTCCAGGGGCGTTGCAACAAGTTTTTCTACTTCGGTTGCATTTGAGCCGGGAGCATATACATAAACATCCGCCATGGGAACTACTATCTGCGGTTCTTCTTCCTTGGGTGTGACGAGAATAGCTGAAATTCCGAGGCACAGGGATAAGATCAGCAGGATGATTGAGAGATGTGAGGAAATAGATTTTCTGACAATACGTGCGATAAAACCGTTTGGAGCAGATTCGTTTTCCGGCATTAAGTTATTCCTCCCAGCCTATTGTCTCATCTCCGGATAGTCCGGAGAGAACTTCGACCTTATCTTCAAAAGTTTTGCCGGTTTTAATAAAACGTGTCTTCCAGGAATTATTTTCCTTTACTGTAACCAGTTCAAGCTGTCCTATATTACGAACGGCAATTTTTGGTATAACAACAACCTGGAGGTCTTTAACAGGGATGTGCAGTTTTCCGAACATGCCGGGATATATTCCGGATATACGCGGCAATAATGCCTTTACAAGAAAAGTCCGTGTTTGCGGATCAGCATAAGGGATAATCTCCTCAACCGTTGCCGTCGCTGTTTCATTCAAAGTATTTATTGTTACTTTAAGAGATGTTCCGGGCTGAATCTTTCTGATCAGTCCTTCACGTACATATGCTTCAAGCCTGAGCGAGCCGGTAGTTTGCAGTATAATTAAAGGCTTTCCGGGTAAAGCTAAATCTCCTTGTTCAACAAGACGTTTTAAAACTTTACCGCTTTCAGGTGCTCTTATCTCTGTGTATCCAAGTGCTATTCCAGCTTCCTTTACGATTTCTTCCGCCTGTTTTATTCCGGATTCTGAAGCTGACAAAGCTTCTTTAGCTCTATTTAAAGTCGCCTTTGCCTGAAGGTATGCGGATTCGGCTTTTTCCATATCTTGAGGGGTAGCTGCCTGGGATTCAAAATAAATTTTTGTACGTTTATAATCAGATTCAGCTTCTGTAAATGCCGCGCTGGAGGCTATTATTGTCTGTTTTGCCTGTTTTTTTCCTGATATGGCTGTTTTTAAGGTTTGTTTTGCCTGATCAAGACGTGACACTAACTGTCTGCTATCTAAAGATACTAAAAGCTGACTTTTAAAAACCTTGTCGCCGGGTCTGACCTTGACATCAAGAACCTGAGCAGTTACCTGGGATTCAATAGTCGCTTCTGTAACAGGGCGCACTGTTCCAACAGCTTCATAGCATTCAGTTATAGTCTGGACAGATGCCTGTCCAATTTTTTTCGGTGCCACATCATTTTTTGATGCAGCCTGAAACTTGCCCGGCGCAATTTTTGTGCTTGAAATGAATCTAACAGCAAAGAAAACTAAAATTAAACTAACGGAACACAACAATATTATTATAATTTTTTTGTTTTTCATGGTGTGAATTTATCCACCTTCCCCCAGTAACCTACCGCTCTGCCAATATCCGCAAGTGCCTTTTCCCTGTCATAATAAGCTGCCGTGGTTCTGGTTTTTGCTCGA
Organism: Deltaproteobacteria bacterium; assembly: GCA_049190315.1. Lineage (GTDB taxonomy): Bacteria > Desulfobacterota > Desulfobacteria > Desulfobacterales > ETH-SRB1 > B13-G4. Next base: position 7,009 of record JAIVWD010000113.1, read on the forward strand.
TTAAACGCAAGCTCGGCTTCAAAGTATCGTGTTATGGTAGCAGCGCCGCCTTCATATTGTTTCCTGACAAGCTTAAAAGATTCTTCAGCCAGGGCCACGCTTCTTTCCGCTACATCGAGCCTGGCCTTTGCTTCCGCTAATTTCAGGTAGGCATTTTTAACATCAAGCTTTACAGATAGTCTGGTTTTGAGATCTGCTGCCAGCATTTCTTCAAGCCTGGCTTTTGCTTTTTCCTCTTCTGCTTTTGTGCTGAAACCCGTGAATATGTCCCAGTTAAGAATGACTGCCGCAGTCCAGTTGTCTCTTGAGTCATTGTAGGCCATCTTGGGATCATCAACATAGTATTTGCTTTGCAGATCAACTCTGGGCAGATATTCTGCACGAGATAAATCAAGAGCTATTCTGCTCTGTATAACCTGCTCCTTTATTTTATTTACTTCAGACCTGTTTTTAAGGGCATAGGCAACACCGGCAATGTATTCATTTGGTAAGGGGATTTCGCGGCTTTCTATTTTTTTAAGTCTGATTTCAGCTTCAGGGCTTATACCGAGAATACCGGCAAAAGCAGTTAGAGTCGTTTTTAGCCTGTTTTCACTCAGGAGCACATCTTCCCTGGCTTGAGCAAGACGGACTTCCAGGGATAATATGTCTGATTTTAGAACTCCTCCGGCCCTGAACCTCACATTCATCAGACGCAGTTGCGACTTAACAGTTGATACGGAGTCCCTGGTAATTTTAATGTATTCTTTTGCGGCAAGAGCGTTATAGTATGTATGTATTACTGAGGCAACAAGGGAGTTTTCTACGCTTTTTCTGTCTATCTGAGAAATAGAGAAATCGGTTTCAGCGATTTTTTTATTTAAAATATCTCGTCCGCCATTGAATATATTTATTCCTGCTTTAATTCCGGTCTCATAATTTTCATACCAGCCCGGAGAGTTAAAATCCGTATTTGCAGGCAGCAGTCTCTGGTCAATTTTCTTGAAAAGATATCCTGATGGTGCATCCCCCTGAGAATATTCAGTATAAAATCCAAGAAAGGGGAAAAAGTCAGCATTTGCCTTTTTGATCATAGCTTTTGCCTGCTTTATGCGGGCAACGGCAATTTTGTTATCAGGATTATTTGCAAGAGCAATTTGAATTGCATCGTTCAAAGAGACAGGTTCTTGTAAAGCACAGGTATATTGTCCGGTTTTTGAAACTTTTGTTGAAAACGCATCATCGCATATTACTTTTGCATATTCCTGCCTGATGCTTTCGTAAGTGTATTTGTCATGAGAAAAACAACCGCAGGTTATAAGAAAGAAAGATAAGATAATGACGATTTGAATTTTATTTACTTTTGATACCATATGGATTATTCATAGCGCATGTCATGAATTGCTGGTGGTTAAAAAGGACGAGCAAATCATAAATTTCTGTGGCTTCTGATGTAACTTTTCAAAAACTTGGGGGTATTTGTTGCTCTCCGTTGTTCCGGCAACACGGTTGCCGCTGTTGTAAGGGTGGTTATCTATGCTAGTTCATATGCTTTTAAGAAATCACCTCGGCTTATATTTGCTTGTGTGCAAATAGTTCGCAATGTGGAACTTTTCAGCTTGGGATGATTTGGCATAGTCAATGGGGTTTTTGTTCCATCTGGGTTTTCTCTGACCATCGCAATATGTTCACGTTCTCTCACAAGTTCAAAGCCAAGTCGTTTTAAGGCCTTAATCACTCTTGATTTCGGAGCATCAACAGGGAATTTAGGCATTGACCGATACTCCAGCCTCAGCTACAAATGCTTCTAAAATTGGTTCATCCACTTCAAAAGCTTCATCTCCAAATGTTTCAATATGAAACTGGATTGCAGATTTTACACTTGTTAAGGCTTCTTCATACGTATCACCTTCACTTACTACCACGCCTTTCAAGCCAAGTGGATATGCAACATAACCATCAGAATGTTTTTCTACAATAATTTTAAATTTTTTGTTCATATTAAATCTCCAGTAATTTTATTTCCGGATAGTAGAGTAGAACCTCAGCGCAATTGATGTCCCGAACTCCCTCTCTTTATTATAATAATCAAGGTTCCCCAGATTCATGTTTTTGTACTGTTCTTACCAATTTCCAATTTCTATTTTAATCTTTCCCTAATTTCTACTTTCCAATTTCAAGCCATGAACGGCTACCAAAATCTTTTATCAGGCCAACAACTCTGTTTTCGATTTCATCCCTGATATTACGCATAAAATCAATTGGTTTTCCTGCTGGATCAGGCAGATTCCAGTCCTCTGTTTTAACCCCTGGCATAAAAGCACATTCCTCACCGCAACC
>JAIVWD010000114.1:0-9312 GCA_049190315.1 Deltaproteobacteria bacterium
CCGCATGTCGAACAGATCTCCCCGAATAAGAGCATGAACTTTCGCTACACAACCGCAGCATTTACCATATCTCCTGAACCCAGGGCTTCGTTATGTTGTGCTAACTCACCCGGAAACTTGGCCTTGTATGCTGTTTCTGTTCGTCGGCTCATAGCTTTGCACTCCGGCTTCCTTCAGACAGAACCTCACGATTCCGCCCTTGCCTTCGGCTCACGTATAGGGGACTTCCCACCCGAAGCGGACGGGTCACCCCATAAGTTCACGCCCATGCCGGGCCTACACAAGATAGTACATAGAATGCGTGCCGGCAGTGCTGATTTTGACTTTAAATAGTTTACGGTTTTCAAATCATTTTATTTGCTACTTATATGCTACAGGCACGCATCTATGACTTAGTCGTTGTACAGTATGGAAATTAAATAATAAGGAGAGCCTATGAATCCTCTCAACCCACCAATATATGACCTTTTTTATCATCTTAATGCCCTTAATGGTTTACTGTTCACTCTTGATAATCAACTCAAAAATTTTGAAAAATTATACAGAGATTCCATTTCAAAATCGTTTTTTGACATATCTATGATTTTTTCTGGAGCTCGCCTCGTAATAAGAGATCTAACAGAATGGCCGGAGGATGGCTGGGCTAGATATTATCCATCAGGTAAATTTTCTTCAAAAGGTGAGGAATATTTCGAACTCATCAGGGCGCTCTGAGTAACGACTCTTCAACGATTTGAGGGACTTGGATGGGGACAAAATAGGAAGAAGGGTATAAATAGTCCTCTCCGCTTTCATCAATAACTCGAATATCCTCTTCCGTAGCAGCATCTTCATCTGGAATCACACGATAAATTTTATGGAGTTCTAATGATGCCGGATAGTCTACATTATTGATACAAACTACAAATTCCCCTAAAAACTCAGTTGATTTTCTCATAACTTACTCCAAATATTTTTTACGTTTGATTTCTTTCTTACCAATGCCGTGAGCCTCATACCAGTGGAGTTCGGCCAACCTAATTTTTCCTGATGAAAGTCGGATACGGGCAATTCCTTTCATTTTCTTCCAGTTCCCAAGCCCATAAAATTTCCTCAAGCGATTAAGTTCACGAACTCCTGTACCTTTTGCAATCGTTTCAATTTCTGTAATTTCATCAATTATATCAAAACTCATTAAAAAATTCCATTGTTTCAAATTTACCAATTATTTATGCAAATAATTCAATAAGTGCCCGAACCCATCAGAGGCGTTCGGAGGCGTTCATTAGTTTATAAGTTACTGTTAAAAGCTTTTAACGAGTAATTGCAGCGTATAACCAATTGCTCTCCGCGTTTAACCGCTAAACTTGTTAACAGGACTCAAGTGCATCGACCATTACTTGGACACCTCTCATTTTCCAAATTAATCATTTCTATACGGTCTCCCTTTTTAATTCCTTTAAACACCAGTTTTTCAAGTTTTTCAGTTTGGCTTTCGGGGTGGCTTTCGTTCAACTACTAAACTTGAGGAAGCAATTAGCGGGATGATGCCTTGAGACAATCTTCATACCCGACCAACGCGGGAAAATACTTAGTATATATACCTCTGTCTCTGGTAAGAATGGCGCTGCACTTTGTCGAAGCGAAACCTCCGATATAAAAATCCGACAAAAAATGCTCTTTGAGATTCAGCTTCCGACCGCATTGAGGACATTTTACTTTTGTTTTTCGTTTCAAATATCTCATCCATGCTTGTGCTGCGGCAATAGCGGAATCAACGCCAAGCGGTTCTATCGCAATTTTGTGTTCCTCTAAAAACTCGCCCAATAGTTTGGTATTTTCTTTAAATTGGGGCATAAGTTCCGCGAATACTACCGGGGGCGCAACCAGATTCTCTTTTCTTGCGAGAGCAGTGTACAGCTTGTCCTGAAAGCTTCTGAATTCATCTTTCAAAATATCAAGCAGGATAGTCGTGTCTACACAGACTCTCAATTTACTTTACCCCTAACTTCATCTATATATTCCATTGTTGTTGGCCTACCCTTGAACCTTCCTTGCCACTTCTTCCTAATCGTTTCGATTGGGTTAACAATAAGAACATATTTTTGCCCTTTTTTTGTGATATCGACCTCAGTTCCAGGAACGATACCCATTTCCTTTCTAACCTTTACAGGTATTGTGACTTGATATTTGGCAGTTACTTTAGACAATTCTGTCACCTCCTAAGGTATACTTTTTTAGTTTTGAAGTATACCCTATGCTTGATTGCCAGTCAATTTGTTTTTCTCCGTTCCTAACTGTTCAGGCTTCAGGGGTTATCGAAATCTAAAACGCCTTGATGCGAAGACTTTCATACAGCGCTATTCCAACTGCGGTAGAAAGATTGAGGCATCTTATTTCGTCTGATATGGGAATGTGGTAGGTGGCGTCTTTATACCTGGACAGGATTGATTGGGGAAGCCCTTTTGTTTCAGAACCGAAGATAAGAAAAAGCCTATGTGGAGAGGGCATTGACCAGAATGGCTTATCCCCGTTCTTTGTAAACAAAACAACTTCTTCTTTAAGAGGTTTCATCTTATTATTAAAGTCTGTAAAGTTGTCCCATACATAAAGTTTTACTCTGGGCCAGTAATCAAGACCGGCTCTTTTAACCTGTTTGCTTTCAAGAGAGAATCCCAGTGGCTTGATAAGATGAAGAAATGCGTTTGCTCCAAGGCAGGTGCGACCTATGTTGCCGGTGTTCCAGTGTACTTCCGGGGATACCAGGACTACATGGCGTTCGAAATTATTAGAGAGACCCCTGTATTTCATAAATTAAGTTTGCCGCAAAAAGGGCAGTATTTGAAATCTTTATTTAAGGTTTTTCCGCAGTTTTTGCACTTAATATCCTGTCCGCCTGACCAGGAATTATAGTCTTTTCCATAATTACTTACATTTTTTTCACATCTTTCGCACATAATAAAAGGTTCGCCTTTTTTGACCCTGAATAAAGGAATAAAAAACAGGTTAAAATAGTGATCCACTCTTTTATAATATGCCTGGGCAAGCCCGCAAAAAGGACATACTCTGGGGTTATTATCTATGGTTATTGTTTTCGGTGATATGCCGGCTATCAAAAACATATGTTTATTTACGGTTTACAGTTCACGGTTTACGGTTTACAGCTACAGTTCTATCTAACAACTATTCTTCCTTTTGGTTCAGATAAAACTTCTCCTATAATAGCTGCGTTCATACCTTTATTTTTTAGTCTGATGAGAAGATCGTCTGCGCTTTTGCTGTCAACACATATCAACAGGCCTCCGGATGTCTGTGGGTCAAATAGAATATCCTGAATTGTACGATCCACAGAAGACGATATATCTACCATTTTTTCACGGAACTCGCGGTTTTTATATGCTCCTGCAGGAATAAGTCCCATTCCGGCATAATCGATAGCACCGCTGATTATTGGTATCATGTCGGACTGAATTTTTATTCCGAATTCGGAATCCACAACCATTTCCGCTATATGACCCAGCAGGCCGAAGCCGGTAATATCTGTGCAGGCATGTACAGGGTAGTCTTTCATTATTTCGGCTGCTTCCCTGTTAAGAGCAGCCATGAGGCTGGTAACTCTCTCTATGATTTTGCCGGATGCAAGCCCGCCTTTGATGGCTGTGTTAATAATACCGGTGCCAAGCGGCTTGGTAAGTATCAGACGATCTCCAACCTTGAGATTTCTCTTTGTGAGGATACGATCAGGATGGATGAAACCGGTAACCGAAAGGCCGTATTTCAGCTCTTTGTCCTCCACACTGTGTCCTCCTGCCAGAACTACATCCGCTTCCTTCATTTTATCTATTCCGCCATGGATAATACGCCGGAGGATGGAAATATCCATCTGATCGATCGGGAAACAAACGATATTCATGGCTGTTTTTGGAACACCACCCATTGCGTAAACATCACTCAGGGCATTGGCTGCGGCAATCTGTCCGAACCAGTAAGGATCATCTACAATTGGTGTGAAAAAATCGATTGTCTGGATAATGGCAATATCATCCGTGATTTTATAAACTCCTGCGTCGTCCATACTATCCATACCTACGATAAGATTTGGATCAGTCGGAAATTCCATCCCGCAAAGCGCTTTATCCAGAGCCCCTGGAGGTAATTTCGAAGCTCACCCTGATCCTTTAACTGTTTCCGTGAGGCGGATTTTTTTAAAATCTTTTTGGTCTGTCATATAATTTTATCATCCATTGTTTCAATTTCGTTGTCTGCTGCGGATCTAACCCGCTTTTCTCACAAGCCGAGTTTGCCGCATACGCAAGGCGCAGGCCATGAAGTCGTGGCGCTTCACTATATATTAATCACCTTATCGGCTAACTGCATGGCTGTTACAATATCAAGCATATTTGTTGTTTCTCCTACCTGCTTTTTATCCAGCAAATCAAAATGGGTCAAGCAAGTTCCGCAGACCATGATATGAAGCCCATCCTTTTCGTATGCTTGAAGAACCGGCAATACTTCAGAACCCTCAATTGTCAGCTTAACGCCGTTGTTCACAAAAACCAGCCGCCACAGTTCGGGTCCCATTTCTTTTAGCGTTTTGATATAGCTAATCATGAGTTTTAAACCAAGCTCATCATCGCCGAAGCCCATGCGATCAGTAGCCAGCATGACCATGATTTTCTTTGTATTGGTTTTTGTTTTCTCATCAATCAAAACTTCAGGAGAAACACCCTCTTTACGCTTCCCAATAATAACAAAATCATTTCCATCCTCATTGATAGAAGTTTCAAAGTTCCGGGATTCTAAAAACCGGCAAACATTTTGTTTTGAAGCCTCATTATCAACGATAACTTTGATTACATTCGGATTTGCTTCTTCGATGGCTGCTTTTGTCCGCAATACCGGAGCCGGACAGGCGAGTCCCCTGGCATCGATCTCTTTCATATTTTCTCCTCCATCCCTTTAATCCCAAGTCTATAACTAAACGGGCATACATAAATCCGGCATCTGCGATCAGGACAGGCTCTTTTGGCCATTTGTTCTTTTCTTCAAGGCAAACAAAAATCAGCAGATTTCACCTGCCAGAATGGCTGCGCCTAAAGCCCCTACCATTTGGGGATTTTTGGGAACAGTTATCTTTTGTTCAAGCGCATCTTCCAGCAAGCTGCACATGCAGGAATTTTTAGCCACACCACCGGCAAAAAGAATATTGCCATCATAAGATACCCTTTTCAGCATACCGACTGCACGACGCACAACAGAGCGGTGCAGGCCCAGCGCAATCTCGCGTCGATTTTCTCCTTTTGCCACAAGAGAGGTAACTTCCGATTCTGCAAACACGGTGCACATGCTGTTAATGCGAAGATCTTTGGTCGCCATCAGCGCTTCCGTCCCAAATTCATCCAGTCCGAAACCCAGCGCATGTGCCATGATCTCCAGAAATTTGCCTGTGCCCGCAGCACACCGGTCGTTCATCTCGAATTTTGTTATTTTTCCTTTTTCATTAAGAGCTATTGCTTTGCTGTCCTGTCCGCCGATATCCAGTATTGTACGGACGTTCGGAAACAGCATCCTGGCGCCAACTCCATAAGCCTTGATTTCCGTAACCGTAGGCGTATCAAAGGAAAGCTCAAAGAGGTGCCGGCCATACCCGGTGGCCATGATATGGTCATGTTCCACGCCCACAAGCAGCTCTTTGGCTTGGGCCATCGGGTCAAAGCCGGAATCCGCCTGCCTGCTTTCAATGATCTCTCCGTCCCTCAATACAACCAGCTCAATGGTTCGGGACCCGATGTCTATACCTGCATATCTCATTTCAACAATTCCACAAACGCCTCAACCCTTGTCTTGAGCTGACCCACATCCTCCATGCTGTAATCGGTGTCAATCCGAAGTGTGGGGATATTTTTTGCTTCAAGGGCCTTTTCCACAGGCATTGATTCCATGAGATATGGTTGACAGAATTGCAGACCATAATGAATTACACCATTTGCCTGATATTTTTCAACCATCTCGACAATATGATCAAGACGATCAGGATTGGGCGTGAAGATGGCGCAGTCAACCTGAAAGTACCGGTCTGTAATAGCTTCCATGAGTTCATCAACCGTTGCGCCACTGTCATCGGTCAAATTGCGTGTGCCCCGTTCGCCAACACATGATTCCTCTCCCACAATAACGGCGCCGGACGTTTCTATAATCCAGGGGAGTTTCCAGTTTGGAAGGGCCATGGGGCAACCTGAAAGGAGGATTCTCGGCGTTCCTTTGGGGAACACGCCTTTCTTGTTTTTGATCCGTTTTTCCAGTTCATCGCAGATATTATTTACTGAATCGGTAAAGCGGATTGGATCATCATAGAAAAAGACCTGATTGGTTAACAGGGCATCCAGGCCGGAAATGGGGCTTGGGTCGGCCTTTCGCAAACTCGAAAGCCTGTGGATGGCCTTCCGTTTGTTATTGACGATGTCGATACCTTTTTTAAGCCTGGTTGCGTCAATGGTTATCCCTGTGAGCTTCTCAACTGTCTCCTTAAAACGCAGATATTCCGCTTTCAAAAGGGCTTTCCCTTCATCGGACTTCATTTGCGGCAAGTCCATAACATAAAGGTTGGGGACAAGATTCTTTAAAATTTCGTAAGATTTCTTTTTTCCATCACAGGTGTTTTCCCCCACGATCATGTCTGCGGATTCCATATAGGGACACACCTTTCCCAGCTTAAATCCAAATGCCGATTTGATAAGGGAGCAGGTATTTCTCGGAAGAAGCTTCTCTACCTCTTCGGTAGCAAAATCAGCGCCCGCGCAGAGGCCTACAAGTGTTGCATCTGCAGCACGCACAATCTCTTCCGGCACAAAAACGCAAAAACTGCCGATCACTTTGCGGCCGGCAGCCTTCTCGTCCAGCAATTCTTTAATCCGCAGGCCATGGATCTCGCTCATTACAAAATTAAAGTAGGCCATGCCTTCGGGCCGATTCTTCTGTGCCAGATAGATATCCTCATACCCCTTACCCAGAACTTCCAGCAGGGCATCGTGTTGATCAAGATCAAGTCCCAGATTTTTCCACATTTCTTTATAATTTTCGCTCATGTAATTTTCTCCTGTATTCTTCGTTAAAGGGGAATCGAACCTCCTCCCGGTTTTGCAGACCGGGCCAGCGGGTTTGAAGCCCGTGGGGCGCCCAGCACCTTTGCCCCCATAGAATCTGTTAATAAAAACTATACAAAAAGAAAAGCCGATTTGTCAAATTGGAAAAACCAATACGTTTGGGGTTGGTGATAGGAAAGGTTGGTTATAATTTTTTAGTGAAGTTTGTTATAGACTTTCAGATAATTCATTTCACAAGGCCAGAAGGAGGAAGGCGTATTAGTTATACGTCGACGACTGATAACGCAGTGAAATTATTTATCTGAAAGTCTATAGCAGAAAATCAAAAATAGCCTGGCATAGAGGTGAAGCAGTTCTTTTTTTATCTTTCATCAGATAAAATTTTCGTTTCATGTCAAGCCCATTTACTTTTAATGCCTTGAGTATGCCTGTTTTAAGCTCGGTTCCAAGTGCCCTGGAAGACAGAATGGATATACCGAGGCCGGCTTTTATTCCTTCTTTTACGGCCGTGGAAGAGCCAAGTCGAGCCACGATATTTAGTGATTCTATGGGTGATAATTCATGCTTTTGGAGATAATTTTCCATGATTTTTAAAGTACCTGAACCTTTTTCCCTTAATATAAAAGGCTCTTTAAAAAGTTCCTCAACCGTGATCTTTTGTTTTTTTGCCAGATTGTGGCCGGCAGGGACTGCTACTACGAGCTCATCATCCCATAATTCATAGTAAGTTAGATTTTTTTTTGAGTTTTTGGAGCCAACAATACCCAGCTCAAGAGAGCCAATGGAAACGCCGTCTTCAATCTTGCTGGTATCGGCAATGGTAAGGATAACAGATATATTGGGGAATTTATTGTTAAATTGTTCAATGTATTTTGGAAGTATATATTCGCCTGGAATTGTACTGCCGCCGATATGGATTTCTCCTTGCTTCACTCCTATAAAGTCTTCCATTGCAAGGCATGCCGTTCTTTTCATATCAAGCAGAAGCCTGGCATGCGCAAACAGAAGTTTTCCAGCCCTGGTTGGAACGACTTCTCTGCCTAAACGGTCAAGAAGTTTTGCTCCGATCATTTTTTCAAGATTTGATATTCTTTCACTGACTGAAGCCTGTGCAAGAAAAACAGCAGAAGCAGCTTTTGAAAAACTTTTATGCTCGACCACCTTGCAGAATATTTCCAGTTGTCGGAGGTCAAAATCAATTGATGATTTTCGAGGAGAATGTTTCATTTTATTGCCTAAAACTGTCTGGGCTTACATATAATTTCCCGAATGCGCAGATCAAAAAGGTCGGACTGATTTGCGGGCTTTATAACCAGCGCTGCATCAGCGCCTCTGGCTGTCCCGCCTATTGAGATGATATCATTACCTGTAAGCGCGCCGGCGTCAGCCGCCATTATTGATACCTCTACAGCGACTTTAGTTCCCTGTCCGAAGAGCCTTAAAGTATCTGCTATAAGCAGTACCGGATATATGCCTGTATATTTTTTTGTTATAGATCGTTCAACGCCGGAAAGGGCATGTGTAGCCGATATTACAGTTACGCCTTTTTCTTTAAGATCATTTTTAATGTCATCCGACATCATTTTTTTGAAGGGTTCCTTGAAGCCGCAGTGGTATGTTACAGCAGTAATGCGAAAACCACTGAAAATTTCCAGGGCTTTGTATGCTGTATCTCCTTTAGTAGAAGCTAAAACAACTTCATTTAAACCTAATTCTTTTCCCCTCTCAAATGCGAGATTGAGGGTCTGTTCGGTATTATTTTTTCCTGGTTTATCGAAGAACATGATAATCTCCATGAACGCAGCCGATTTAGACTGTTGATTTTATAATTATTATTTAATAAATTGTATAATTATATTTGTAACTACTCAGGTTGGTTAGGCTGAAGACTGAAGACCTTTAGGGAAAAGACTCCCAGAAGCCAATATTTTCTTAAAGTGGCCGGAAATTTTGTTCTAAACATAGAGAATAACGTTCAGGAATCATTTGTTTCCTTCAGCCTATAGCCTTCAGTCTAAACACCTGAGTAGTTACTTATATTGTATATTAAATACAGCCGGAGTCAATAGTTTGAATTAGTGTCCTGTCATCTATGTAGTGTCGCAAATATGGCCGTCATTCCCGCGAAGGCGGGAATCCAGAAGCACCGAAGTAGTCAGAAATGCTTGTCCTCGACCTGATCGGGGAATGGATTCCCGCCTTCGCGGGAATGACGAGTGCCTGATAGGAT
>JAIVWD010000115.1:0-9267 GCA_049190315.1 Deltaproteobacteria bacterium
TGAATAAAGGATGGTCCCCTTATTTATCTCTTGATGATGCATACAAGCTGGATGATATTCGCAATGCATTGCGGCTGGGTGACGTTAAGAGTGCGGCGCGACTTGCTCGCATTTTTACTCTCACTCCTATCGCAGTATAGAGGGGATAGAAGGTGGGTATGCTATTTGGTTTGCATGCCTAAAAAATCACGAATAGATGCTCCGGGAGCCCTTCACCGCTTCGGTGCATGGAAACCTGCATTCCTACCGCGACAGATTTTGTTTTTTAAATAAAATCTTGTCTATGCCGTTATCCTGTCGGACTCTTTTTCAAAAGGCTAAATTGCTACGTAATCTTCAACATTCTTGACTTATAAACGTGACCATACTATTTAGTTAGGAATTTGTGCGCCCGTAGCTCAGGGGATAGAGCGCCAGCCTCCGGAGCTGGAAGCCGCTGGTTCAAATCCAGCCGGGCGTACCAAAAATCAATGTAACTGCTCAGGTTGGTTAGGCTGAAGACTGAAGGCTTTTAGGGAAAAGACTCCCATAGGCCAATATTTTCTTAAAGCGACTGGAAATTTTGTAACTTTTCAATAAATTCGGGCAAATTGCATGATACAAGACTCGCCCGCTGATAATAAAATGTAAGAATATCTAAAATTTACATCTAAGTGAGCCTAAAGAAAAAACAGTGGCCAATCCTTTTAATACGTATTGGTTAAGCAATAGATCACCTGTTTCCTTCAGCCTTCAGCCTATAGCCTTCAAGTCTATACCAACCTGAGTAGTTACAAATCAATAAGATTAAGCTGCGCCTCTATCTGATGACCAGACAACTTCACCCTGCTGTGATCATCTGTGGCAAATCAATCTTGTTATATCCGTCCGCAAGGCTGGTATTGACATGCACGACACCCTTGTTCAGATCCTTGAAGGGGTAGTCATCAGTAATCACAGGGAGGTTATCAGCGGCATCCTGGTCATTCAACACGGTTCCTGTCGGCACATAGTGTCCATCTGCGACACTGACCCCCATGATGATGCATCCGGGTTCGATCACACAGTTTTTCCCCACCTTTCCTTTAAAGACAAGCGTTTTCATGCCGACAAACGTATCATCCCCTATGCATGCAGGGCCGTGAATCTGAACCTGATGAGCCAGAGAGACTCTTTTACCTACGTAAACAGCGAACTTTTTCCCCTCAACTTCAACCTGGTTTTTTTCAATCGGTTGGCCATTGTGCTCTGTTTCAAGTGCATGGATGATCACCCCTTCCTGCACGTTCGCTTCGTCTCCGACAAAAATCGGCTGTCCTTCATCGCCCCGCACCGATGCAAAGGGCGAAACCATAACCCGCTTGCCCACCGAAACACGTCCGATAACCGTAGCAACGGGGTGAATGCAGGCCGATGGATCGATTTCAGGCATGTATTGCTTTTGACAAAAATCAGTAATTACACTTTGATGTATCATATCAGTCCTCCCAACTGTTATTAAGAATCATAATGACATCCTTTTAAAACCCGTCTCGTACATTAAGAATAAACGTAACCGTTCACGGTTGTCGGTTCACGGTTCACAGTTTTTTTAATGAACTATGAAACGATTGAAGCATTTTGGATATTGATTTCAACTCTTGAATTAATTCTTTCGCATCTAAATCGGAAAATATATTAACCTCTCGTAATAACGGTTAACAGTTTACAGTTTGCGGCTGCTCAAAACATAAAACCGTGAACCGATAACGGTAAACCGTGAACAGTTACGAATAAACCAGGTAATCAAGAGGGAATATAATGGAGTTAGCCTGGCATAAGCGTTTTCAGCACATCCTTCTTTCCTACGATTCCCACCACCAGCTTCCCTTCATCCACTACAGGAAGGGTATGGAAATTCTTACCCACCATTAGAGCGGCCACCTCTTCAACACTTGTCTCGGGCCGAACGGTGACAGGATTTGGAGTCATGGCATGGGCAACGGTGGTAGCCGCTATTTTCTGAGCCTCTCTTTCAAGCTGCTTTATAGAAGTCAATGGAATGAACCCATCCAGAAAGGTAAAAAATGAGGGGATTGGGAGCTTTTTTTGCTGCGCGATCAGGTCGCTCTGGCAAAGGATCCCCACCAGACTTCCCATTTCATCCACCACAGGGACGCCATTGATACCTTTTTCCAAAAGGAGTTTTGTGGCATGAGCAATCTCCGTCCCGGGCAGGACAGTAATCAGATCTTCTGTCATGATATCTTTTACTTTAAGCATGGGCACACCTTAATATTACCTATATTGAGCAATTTTTGTAACACTCTATCTTTATGAAACAAACCGGTCGTGCGTGAGCTTCAGGTATGATCGAATTCAAAACAGGAAACTGTTTAAGTGCATTAGAGATCGTTAAGAAAGAACCGTGTGGGATATTATTCATTATTTATTAATGACTTGTTGAATTGTTACTATTATTTTTATTCACGGCAAGTTCTTTTTTTACGATATCTTATGCGTGAGTTTTTCATGGTTTGAATTTGATTATACCTGAAGCGACTATATTTTCAAAAAGCTAAGTTGTTACCGATTTTTTTGTTCAGAGACTTAAGTCCCCATTGTCCATGATGCCAGGTATTTTTTCTGTTCAGCAGTCAGATTATCAATAGCAATTCCCATTGCCGCCAGTTTTTCTCTGGCGATTTCCATATCTATATTTTCGGGTACCGGATAGACATCTTTTTCAAAAGATTTTTTACTTTTTACCATATATTCTATACTTAAGGCCTGGTTGGCAAAGCTCATATCCATAACACTTGAGGGATGTCCTTCGGCAGCAGCAAGATTTATAAGCCTGCCCTCGCCAAGAACATTTACAATTCTGCCGTTTTCAAGAGTATGTTCATCCACAAAAGGCCTTATTGTTCTTAAAGACTTTGTAATGCTTTTTAATCCATCAAGATCAAGCTCAACATTAAAATGTCCGGAATTTGCTACAATAGCGCCATGTTTCATAATGTTAAAGTGACTTTTTCTTATAACATTTATATTGCCGGTAACGGTACAGAAAATATCGCCTATCCTTGCTGCCTTACTGATCGGCATCACGCTAAAACCATCCATTACAGCTTCAAGAGCGGTAGTGGGATCAACTTCGGTTATAATAACATTTGCGCCCATTCCTTTTGCTCGCATCGCAAGGCCCTTTCCACACCATCCATAGCCGCAAATAACGAAATTCGTACCGGCAATCAGGCGGTTTGTTGCGCGTATGATTCCATCCAGGGTGCTCTGGCCTGTGCCATAACGATTATCAAAAAAATGCTTTGTTTTTGCATCGTTCACGGCAATAATAGGATATTTCAGGACTCCGTCCGCAGCCATGCTTTTAAGCCGAATAATTCCGGTTGTGGTTTCTTCGGTGCCCCCCTTTACCTTGTCCAAAAGCTCAGACCTTTCTGAGTGAATAATAGAAACAAGGTCGGCGCCATCATCCATTGTGTACTGGGGCTCGGCATCAAGGACTGAATTAATGTGACTGTAATATGTCTTATTGTTCTCACCCTTTATGGCGAAAACAGAAATTTTGTCATTCTTTACAAGAGATGCCGCCACATCATCCTGTGTGCTTAGGGGGTTTGAAGCGCAAAGAAAAACCCTGGCGCCCCCTGCTTTTAAAGTTTTCATAAGAGATGCTGTTTCAGTTGTCACATGAAGACAGGCAGCAAGAGTTAAGCCTTTTAATGGTTTTTCCTTTGCAAACCTTTCCTTTATGCGGTTCAGAACAGGCATGCTCTGGTTAGCCCATTCAATTCGAAGAGCGCCTTGCTTTGCAAGCTTAATATCCTTAATATCGTAATTCATTATATCTTATTATCTCCTTTATACCTAAGTTGAGCGATTTTTGGGGAAGAAATGTGCTGATATCTTGATGCATAAGGGTTTGCGAAAACCGCAGGCATACCCGTGGATATGTTGAGGATTTTCGCGAATCCTTGATGCGCAAGAGATCAGCGCAGATCAAGCCAAAAATCGCTCAATTTAGGTTATAGCCCTGCTTTTTCTCTAATAATATCTTTCATGTTTGTTTTTTCCCAGGTAAATTCCGGCTCAGTCCGGCCAAAGTGGCCATATGCCGAGGTATTCTTATAAATCGGCCGCAAAAGATCAAGATATTCAATTATTGCTGCAGGCCTTAAATCAAAAACCTCTTTAATTATTTCTTTAACTCTGGATTTGGGTACAACTCCCGTGCCCATAAGATCTACCATAACAGAAACCGGCTCCGCCACTCCTATGGCATATGCTATCTGCACCTCACATTTTTTCGCTAAACCGGCTGCAACAACGTTTTTTGCAATATGCCTGCCCATGTACGATGCGCTACGATCAACCTTGGAAGGATCCTTTCCTGAAAAGCATCCGCCGCCATGGCTGCCCTGACCGCCATAAGTATCAACAATGATTTTTCTGCCCGTAAGGCCACAGTCTCCCATGGGACCGCCAACTACAAACTTGCCAGTAGCATTTATAAAATAATTGGTATCCCCATCTCTCATTTCTTTGGGGATAACCTTTTTTATTACTTCTTCTATGATAGCTTCTCTCAGTTCTTCATATTCTATGTCTGGTTTGTGCTGTGCGGCTATCACTACGGCATCAACCCGTTTTGGCAAACCGTTTTCATATTCGATTGTAACCTGGGATTTTCCGTCAGGCCTGAGAAAATCAAGAGAACCGTTCTTTCTAAGCTTTGATAAACGACGGCATAGCTTGTGAGCATATATTATGGACGTCGGCATTAATTCAGGAGTTTCATCGCATGCAAACCCAAACATAAGCCCTTGATCTCCTGCACCCTGGTCCTTGAACAAGCCCTCACCTATATTTACACCCTGAGCGATATCGGGCGATTGATGGTCTATGCTGGTAATTACCGAGCATGTCTGCCAGTCAAATCCCATCTTGGAAGAATGGTATCCTATATCACGAATTGTTTCCCGAACAATCTGAGGCATATCAACATAGCAATCGGTTGTAATTTCTCCGGCAATAAAAGCCAGGCCGGTTGTTACAAGGGTTTCACATGCAACCCTGCAATTTTTATCTTTCTCGATAATGGCATCAAGAATGGCATCTGATATGCGGTCGGCAACCTTGTCAGGATGGCCTTCGGTAACAGATTCTGAAGTAAAAAAGAATTGTTCTTTGCTCATAAAAATGTCTCCTCTTTAAAGCTGGAAATATTTGCAACAGCAGCAATATACTGCTAATTTTTTCTATGGGTTAAGAATAGCGTTGTCTATAAGACGCGTTTTCCCTACCTTGACGGCAAGAGCCATTAAAGCCTGCCCGTCTATTTTTTTTATATCAATAAGTGTTTTGGGGTCACATATAGCAATATAGTCAATTTCGGTATTTGTCCCGGACTTTATTATTTCCGAAGCTGAATCAATAATTTTTTTTGAATCATTTATACCGCTACTTAGAAGAGCTTGAGCCTTTTGCAACGATTTGTAAAGGCATAGTGCTGAATTTCTCTGCCCGGAAGTCAGATAAACGTTTCTTGAACTCATGGCAAGACCGTCATGCTCCCTGATTGTTTCAGCTCCAATTATTTCAATATCAAAATTCAGATCACAAACCATTTGCCGTATTATAATTAGCTGCTGATAATCTTTCTGACCGAAAATGGCAAAATGAGGTTTAATAATATTAAATAATTTCGTTACAACAGTCGCGACTCCTGAAAAAAATGTTGGTCTTGAAATACCGCAAAGATGATTTGGAAGTTCTTTAAGATTTACATATGTCTGATAATCATTTGAATATAATTCCTTATCATCTGGAGTAAACACTACATCCGCACCATTTTTCCGGGCAAGCTCAAGATCTTTTTGAAGATCTCTGGGATAATTCTCAAAATCTTCTCCAGGAGCAAATTGAACCGGGTTTACAAAAATACTCACTACAAGACAATCTCCAATCTTTTTACCTTCCCTTAAAAGAGAGAGATGCCCTTCATGGAGATATCCCATGGTTGGAACAAACGCAATTGTCTTATCAAAACAACGCATGCGGTCGGAGTATTCCTGCATTTTCTTTACTGTAGTAATTACTTCGATGATCTAAACCTCAAAGACGGCTTCGTCGATTTTATCGAGTTTTTTAACGAAACAAATTTTTTAAGACAAAAACAATTAAATGTCAAATAATCTCTGGATAATAGTATAAAAAATTCTCTAATTTTATCCCCCCAAAAACGACTTTCTGACTTCATCATTTTCAAGTCTGTAATCCTAAAAGGCAATGAAATTATAGTCATTTATCTGATTTTCCGTCATTCATAATAAAATTCCAATCGTTAAACGGCTAAGAAGTTACTTTTCGGGAACGAGCATACGAAAATCCGGCCTTGTGTGTCAAGCCGGATTCGGTTTCAGGAACTTTTTAAAAAAAAGCGCATCCATCAGGAGCAGCCTTGGGCTGTTGATCCATAAGCGCTAAGTTATTTTGTAAAGGTTCACAGGTTGCATTTATGCCATATGGGGTTGTTTTGAAAGATGAACATCGAATAAATAACTTGAACAATAATTAATAGTATGATATATAATACCACATGCAAATCGTAATTGACACGAATATTTTGGTTGCAGCGTTAAAGTCACGGCGCGGCGCTTCATATAAATTGGTATCACTTCTCCCGAGTGATAAACTTTCCATTGTTGTTTCAGTACCTTTGGTTATCGAATACGAGGATGTATTGAAGCGAGTTGAGCTTCCTGCTGCAATAACTAACGAAGATATTGGCGTCTTTATCGATTTTCTGTGTAAAATATCCAGGCACCAAGATATATATTTTCTCTGGCGCCCTTTTTTACCGGATCCATTTGATGATCATATTTTGGAAGTGGCCGTGGCTTCTCAGTGCGACGCTATTGTTACTTATAATAAGCGCGATTTTAAAGGAGCAGATAAATTTGGCTTGCGAGTTCTTGACTCACGAGAACTCCTTGCCGAGATAGGAGAAATATAATGAGTACATTAAGTTTGCGATTACCAAACTCTCTCCATGAACAAATACGCCAACTGTCTAAACAGGAGGGGATATCTATTAATCAATTTATCGCTTCAGCCGCGGCTGAAAAAATGGCCTCGTTATTGACTGAAGCCTACTTGGGAAAAAGGAGCCAGAGAGCAAATCGAAAAAAATTTCAGGGAGTATTAGATAAGGTGCCTGATGTTGAACCAGAGAATTATGACAAATTGCATTTCTCTTAAAGCTTTGCAGAACCATTGCTTCCAAATCTCTTACCCAATCAACTGTATAAGGAACTGGAAAAACGTGGCCATTGAAATTAAAAGTAAATCAGGATAAGAAAGCCAATACCAATTTTACACGAATAAGAAGAAAAAGAATTTACCCGAAATTTCCTTGGGCGAAAATAGGCGGTAATACACCCCATAGCCGGACAATTTATTTGTTGCCAACATAGTTATAAATAGTCATTGACAGAGTTATCAGGAGATGATAATCTATTTTAATAAATGTTTAAGAAAAAATATTCAACTGAAGACGAATCCTTAGAAACATTATTGGAATTGGATGGTGAACTTTTCCCAATGGAAAATGGTTATTGGACAAAATTTGAGGCGCGCAGGGTTACCCCGACTCACCATATGCCCCATGGAGTGAGGTATTGTCTAACCTTGCATGATCGACATAATACGCGCATATTGGGCTTTGACAATGCGCACGCCGTTAAGCCCAAGAAAAAGAAATACGGGGCCCGCAAAATTACCTGGGATCATAAGCACAAAAGGGAAAAGGTTTTGCCGTACGAATATGAATCTGCGAGTCAGCTATTGGAGGATTTTTGGACGGCTGTTGACGAAATAATTAAGTAGTTGGTTAAGGTGAAATAATGGCAAAAAAAACGTTAAAATTCGGGTTAATGTCGCGAGAGGATTACAAGAAAAGGACAATAGCGATCACTCGGGGAGAATATAAACCAAAGAAAGGGGAACCCAAGGTTTGGTTTGAATCCTTGCGGTCAATGTCACAGATTCTCAGTAGCGAGAATCGGCAATTGTTGAAAATTATCAACGAACAAAAGCCAACATCTATAAAGGAGTTGGAAATAGTAACGGGAAGAAAAAGTAGTAATCTCTCTCGAACGCTCAAAATGATGTCTCGATACGGAATTGTTGATTTAGTAAGACAGAATAGATCTGTTAAGCCAGTTGTTAAAGCTACTGACTTTAAAGTTGAATTTGGACTTAATACTTTTTTTGTCCAATGAACAGAATGCCGATTTGGTTCTGGCTTGTCCAGGTTAGGTTTTATAAAAACAGCTCTCTTAACTTATCCTTGTCGTTTTTGATAATTTCCGGCTTTCCGGAATAGGCGATTTTGCCCAGCTTTATTGAATGATGGCAAACTTCAAGCACCTCACGCACCTTTTGCTCCACGATAAGGACGGTCACTCCTAATTCATTGTTAATCTTGCTAACATAATTCATCTTCTTGTTATGCTCGGGCCTATGGAAGTGGAAATAATGCCGGATTAACCATTTACTCGGGAGTCAACACTTTTAAGGAAAGATGTGATACCATTGGTTCAAAGTCCCGGTCATTATGTAACAACGTGATGCCTTCAGAAATGCAAAAAGTACCAATAATGACGTCGATAGTCTTTCTGACAGTTACTCCTTTTTTCCGTAGCAACCTGTAATTTTGAGCACTCTGCAAAGCAATTTCATATCCTCCAATTTCTCGAAACGGGAGGATACTCAGGCAGGTTTTTGCAGCTTCAAAGTCATCATCGGAACGAAACCCCTGTAGAACTTCAGCTAAGATCAAGTCACCGATCAAAATAGGAACGTTTGAAAGCAGATCATCAAGCAGATCGGTTTGCCAGTTTCGTAGTCCGTTAAAATAATCGATCCAAACGGAGGAGTCGACCAATATCATTGATCGAGCCTCATCTTATTGAGGTCATCATCCCATTTTAGCTTGCCGCGTAAGCTTTTTATGTGCTCTTGTTTTTTGATTTGGATTAAAAGGCTTAATCCGCTTTCGACCACGGCTTTTTTTGTTTTCAATGCGCTGACTTTCATGGCTTCGGCCATTAGCGCGTCATCAATGACAATATTGGTTCGCATAACACCTCCTATGTGTATACATTTAAAACAACATACACATTATCAATCTAAAATGCAATGCAAAAGACTTCCCTATGAAATTCTGGGGCCGGGATAGGAATTTACCCAAAATTTCCTTGGGCGCTTGGGCGGAAATGGGCA
>JAIVWD010000116.1:0-9188 GCA_049190315.1 Deltaproteobacteria bacterium
GTATATGAGATGGCATTAAAAATAAAAGGGGAAAAGCTTGATTCTGACTTCGGCCATTAGACAACTGTGCATGTCCTAGTTAAAATTGAAGAATGAATATTGAATATTGAAGGTATTCTATTAATTTTATAAAAAATAGTAGAGCGAAGCGATTCCACAAATATTCAATCTTCAATATTCGATCTTCAATTTCTGTTTTGTAAGCATTAATTGACTTTAATATAGGATAGTGGCCGAAGATAGAACCATGCCCGTAATAAACAATAAACAAAGGAGTAATTTTGCCGAATCTTGATGCAATTTTCTCGCCACAATCAGTAGCTGTTGTCGGTGCTTCAACTACGCCTGGGAAAGTAGGGCATGATATATTTGCCAATATTCTGAAGGGCGGGTACAGGGGTATATTATATCCGGTAAATCCAAATGCAAAGTCGGTTTTAAGCGTCAGGGCCTATCCAAACATTTTAGACATTCGCGGCGATGTTGATCTTGCAATAATAATTCTTCCTCCCAGAGTTGCGCTTAAAGCCATTAAAGAAGCTATTGAAAAAGGCGTAAAAGGAGTTGTGATTGTTTCCGCCGGTTTTCGAGAAGTAGGAGGCGAAGGTCTTGAAATAGAAAACCAGATCGTATCAATTTGTAAAAAAGCCGGTGTCCGTGTTGTCGGCCCCAACTGCCTTGGTGTGATTAACCCACTTTCTTCTGTAAGCCTTAATGCAAGCTTTTCCAGGCGAATGCCAAAACCCGGAAATATTTCTTTTATTTCACAAAGCGGAGCATTATGCTCCGCTGTCCTCGACTTTGCAGCAGACAGGGATTTCGGGTTCTCAAAGTTCATATCCATCGGCAACAAGGCAGATGTGGATGAACTTGACCTTCTGCGCTACATGCATGATGACAAAGATACAGAAGTCATTATGATCTATCTTGAAGAACTGAGAAAAGGCCAGGAGTTTGTCGAATCAGTTAAAGAAATAACCTCAGGCGACAGGCCAACGCCGATATTGGTAATAAAATCAGGAAGAACAACTGCCGGTGCCCGGGCCGCAGCATCTCATACCGGCGCTCTGGCAGGATCAGAAGCAGTATATGACGCCATATTTAAACAGGCGGGAATAATACGCGTTGACTCAATTGATGAACTTTTTGATTATGCAATTGCCTTTGCCTATAAGAATAAAAGTGAGACGGGAAAATTCACCAGAAAGGTTCCAGGCGGCAATCGCGTTGCCATAGTCACAAACGCAGGCGGGCCAGGCATTGTGGCCACAGATATGACGGTTTCATCCGGGCTGAAGCTTGCAAAATTCCAGAAAGAAACAATTGAGGCCCTTGAAAGCCATCTGCCCTTAACGGCAAATCTTTATAATCCTGTAGATATTATCGGAGATGCTGCACCGGATCGTTATGAAAACGCACTTTTATCTGTTATTAAAGATGAAGATGTTGACGGTGCGCTTGTAATACTTACTCCTCAATCCATGACAAATGCGTTAGGAACTGCCGAGGCCATTGTTCGCATAGACAGGCGCACACATAAGCCGATCCTATGCTGCTTCATGGGAATTTTCGACGTGTCTTCCGGAGTAAAATATCTTCAGGAACACGGCATACCGGTATTCAAATTTCCTGAAAATGCAGCAAAGGCATTTGGAGCTCTCTACAAATATTCCAACTGGTTGAACCGTCAACACCTCGCTCAGTTTACTTTAAAACACAATAAAGAACGTGCGGCCGAGATTATCAAAAATTCGCTCGCAGCAGGAAAAACCTATCTCAGTGAACTGGATGGATTAGAGTTGCTGAAATGCTATGGTTTTAACGTCTTGTCGGCACAAATTGCGAAAAACGAAAATGAAGCAATCGAAATTGCAGAAAATATGCCATTCCCGGTTGCAATGAAAATTATTTCCCCTCAGATTCAGCACAAATCCGATGCAAACGGAGTTTTCTTACAACTTGACAACAAAGAAAAAGTTAAACAGGCTTTTCAAAAACTCATTAAAAGAGCAAAGCAATTTAATCCAAACGCTGTTATAGAAGGTATTTTGGTTCAGAAAATGTCACATCCGGGTGATGAAGTTATACTGGGCGTAAACCGTTACCCTGTTTTCGGGCCATTGCTAATGGCAGGCCTTGGCGGGATATATGTTGAACTTTTTAAAGATGTTGTATTCCGTCTTGCCCCAATAAAAAGAAACGAAGCCCGAAGAATGCTTCAAAGCATAAAGGGATATAATATCTTTAAAGGATTCAGGGGAAGGCCTGAATCAGACATCAAAGCGCTTGAAAAATCGGTTGTAAGCCTTTCTGATATGGTAACTAATCACCCTGAAATCGTAGAGATGGATATCAATCCACTTATGGTGCACGAAAAAGGAAAAGGAGCTACGGTAGCTGATTACAGGATAATTCTAAAGGCACTGGACAACAACTCTACAGGTCGGAGCTGAGGGGAGCAAACAAATTTGGAAACCATTTATCCGGTTATTCTTGCCGTTCCCGAAAAAAAGAGACAACTTACAGGAAAAGACAAGGTCTTAAGTTTAAGCAAACACGCAAGGCAGGCGCTTGCAATATCCGCCCAAAAAAGCTGTATTCATTTAAGCAATCTTTTAAAGGATAAAAACGGAGCCCCCCTGCCCTTTAACGGGAATTACTGGTCTCTGACACACAAATCCAATTATGTCGGCGGCGTAGTTGCATCAACCAGAATAGGAATTGACATAGAAAAGATAAGGCAGTGTTCTGAAGCTCTGTTCAATAAAACCGCCGGTAAAAAGGAATGGAGTCTTGTAAATACTGATCCGGTTAAACTTTTTTTCCGTTACTGGACCTCAAAGGAATCTGTTCTCAAGGCTGTGGGCGCAGGTCTCAAAGACCTTTCAAAATGCATTATCACAAAGATTATAGATGAAAACAACCTCTTCATTGCCTACAAAGAAAAAGAATGGCTTGTAGAGCACTTCTATTTTGACGGTCACATAGCATCTGTCACTAAAAATTCATTCAATATCAAATGGTCGCTTGTCATGGAATAATAAATTCTCATATCTTGACCAAAAAACAGTTGTCTTATATCAAATATCCAGTTTCTTCTGATGTGGCTTGACATTCGGCTTACCTGGTATTACAATTAATTAAATGTAATACCACTCATTAAAAGGATAGAATAATGCCGAAAATAACTAGCAAGGGACAGATAACCATTCCTCAAGTTATAAGAAATAAGTTTGGCTTTATACCAGGAATGGATGTTGAAATCATTGTTGAAGGCAACAAGACGATTATTGTGAAAAGCAGGGATGAAAACAAATTCATGAAGTGGCTTGGTCGCGGGGAGAAGCGAAGCAGAAAAAGCATTGATCATATGGTTGATCAACTCCGTGGTAGAACCGATGAGTAATATTGTTATCGACACGAATCCTCTTGTTTATATCTATCATGACGTTCCTGATTTTGGGAAGAATTACGCGTTGTTATTGGGGAAATTAGGTAAAAGAAATGCTCTGCTCATTCCCAAAATTGTTTACGGTGAACTTTCGCTCACATTTGAGGATGAAAAAGAGCTGAACGACTTTTTAAGTGACACCGGCATTATTATTGGCGAAACTAAACCGGAAAGTTATATTACAGCGGCTGAACGATGGGAGACATATAACAGACGTCGGGTATTAATGTGTACAAAATGTGGGAAAAAGCTTGAAAAATTGATATGCAAAAAATGTAACTCCGTGATCAAAATAAGGCAGCACATTCTGAGTGATTTTCTGATCGGGGCATATGCTCTCCAAATGAAAGGTGGAAACCTTGTAACTAATGATGGGGGATATTTTTCAACCTATTTCCCCGAGCTGAATATAATTACCGCCAGTCAACAAGGTTCTTCATGATCCTGATCTTATCGCATGACCTTTGACACCTCTCCCTGCCCGTGTGACCCCGTTGTTTTCCCACATCCGGCAGAAGAAAGAAGTTCTAAAAAGGAATACCACTGTTATTCGGACAAAACAGTCTAAAATAGCACCCACATATTGACAAGCCCGTCTTTTTTACTTATAGTTGGTGAAATAGTAAAGAATCGAAATTATCAAGATACAAATACAGTGCCGTAAAGTGGGATAATATAAGCTTTTTACGAGACCATCAAAAATAGGATAACAAAATAATAATGGAACGTGACATTTACAGTTGGTTGAAAAACTGGAAAAACGAAAAGAGACGAAAACCACTGATAATTCGCGGTGCACGACAGGTAGGCAAGACCTGGCTTGTTGAATATTTTGGGGAGAAAAATTTTAAACAGTTTGTTGAAATCAATTTTGAATTTCAGCCACATTTTAAAACCTGTTTTTCAACACTGAATCCCTTTGAAATTGTAGAAAAAATTGAACTCACTTCCAATATCGACATAAACCAGGGAACAACTCTCCTTTTTCTTGATGAAATACAGGAATGCCCGCAAGCATTAAAAGCATTGCGCTACTTTTATGAAAAAATGCCTGAATTGCATGTTATTGCTGCAGGTTCTCTGCTTGAGTTTGTAATGGATGCTGAACAAATTTCTATCCCTGTTGGACGTATTCAGAATATCTATCTGCCTCCTTTGTCATTTGGAGAATTCCTTACTGCGTGCGGAGAACAAAAAATTAGAACCTATCTAAAAAATATTACAATTAGTAAAGAGGTTCCTGAATCAGTGCATATAAAATGCATTTCTCTTTTACGTAATTATCTGTATCTCGGCGGTATGCCGGAATCAATTGCTCTCTGGCTTGAATTAAAAAAATTTTCAAAGACAGATGAAATGCAACAGACTTTGTTGCAAAATTACCGGCATGATTTCGGCAAATACGGCAGACGTGCAAATATTTTTCTTATTGAAAAAATATTTAATCACGCCCCAGGCATGGTTGGCAGCAAGTTTAAATATTCACATATCGACAAACAGACCAACTCGAGAGATATAAAGAAATCTCTTGAACTACTTATTAAGGCTCACATAATTCATAAAATTACAGCAACTTCCGGTTCAGGCCTTCCATTGCTTTCTCATTGTAATGAAAAGGTTTTCAAAATTCTTTTTCTCGATGTAGGCCTTTTGCAAAATTCCATGGGTATAAACAAGGAAACATATATGTCAGATAATCTTCTGGCAGTTTATAAAGGGTCGGTTGCTGAACAGTATGTAGGCCAGCAACTGCTTGCCCTGAAAAAACCGTTTGAAGAACCGTCTCTTTTTTACTGGCAACGTGAAGCAAAAGGGAGTGCAGCAGAAGTTGATTATCTTTGGCAAAAAGGTGAACAGATTCTGCCTGTTGAAGTAAAAGCAGGTAAAACCGGCACACTTAAAAGTCTGAGACTTTTCCTTTCTGAAAAAGAAACGTCGTTTGGAATCAGATTTTCTCTTCATCCCTTATCATATAATGACTCAATATTATCAATACCACTTTATGCCATTGAAGCCATGCCCGGTCTTATTGATCAAGTAATTTCCGAGTGAACGGGAGCGTTTTGTGCAATAAAGCACATTTTACGTCCGAATAAAGTGACAATCATCACATATTTCAACCGAAAGCCCTCGACAACAGATTTCATTCCTATCTATATTCCATATTATGAAAAGAAATATATACGCAAAATTGTTAGCATGGAAATCATCCCCGTGGAGAAAACCTCTCCTCCTGCAAGGCGCCAGGCAAACAGGAAAAACGTTTATATTGAAAGAATTCGGACACAATGAATACAGAAACATTATATACTGCAACTTTGAAGAAAGTCCCGGCCTCCGCCAGTTTTTTCAACGCGATCTGAAGCCGGAAAGGATACTGGCAGAGCTTTCCATTTATATGAATCTGGAGATTAAGCCGGGCGCAGATCTGATTATCTTCGACGAAATCCAGGCTTCAAATCGTGCTTTAAATTCACTGAAGTATTTCGCTGAACAAAAAAACGATGTTCACATAGCAGCGGCGGGCTCTCTTCTTGGCGTGAAACTGTCTGGCCCAGGATCATTTCCAGTAGGGAAGGTGAATCTTCTTTATCTCTATCCAATGACATTTTTGGAATTTCTTGATGCTATGGGGGAATCCAGATACAGAAAGCTGCTTGAAAATATCGACGCGCCTGTTCCGATTACTGAAGCGTTTCATTTACATCTGATCGATATGCTCCGTTGTTATTATTTTGTTGGAGGTATGCCGGAAGCTGTCAATTGTTTTGCCGATACAGGCAATGGACTGGAGACCAGGGTGATTCAGGAAGGAATCATCAAATCCTATGTTTTGGATTTTGCCAAACATGCGCCTGCAGCCGACATTCCCAAGCTTACACTGATTTGGGATTCTATAACCAAACATCTCGCAAGAGAAAACAAAAAGTTTGTTTTTTCTGCCATTAAAAAAAGCGCCCGGGCTCGTGACTATGAAAATGCCCTGGTCTGGCTCGAAGATACCGGCCTGATCTATCGGGCAAGAGCGGTCGAAACCGCTAAACATCCCCTCATGCATTATGCGGACGTAAGTTGTTTTAAGGTATATGCCCTGGATGTTGGATTGCTGGGAGCCATGGCCGGTACACCTGTTGAGCTGCTGGTGCAGGGGAAACGACTTTTCAATGAGTATGAGGGGGCGTTTGTAGAAAATTATGTTGCCCAGCAACTGGTTTCACATTTTCAACAACAGCTCTATTACTGGCGAAGTAAGGGCGGAAAGGCCGAGCTTGACTTTCTCTGTGAATTCGCAGACCGGATCTGTCCGCTGGAGGTTAAAGCAGGCATTAATCCAAAAAGCAAAAGCCTTCGCTCATATGATTTACAATTCAAACCGTCCCTGCTCGCGCGGACAAATCTGCTTAATTTCAAAAAGGATGGGAAAATATACAATCTACCGCTTTACGCCATATCGCTGTTGCCCGAATATCTTTTGCAATCGTAACAAATCGGAGGCACACGCCCATGAAATTATGAGTTTCTTATTCTGTTTAAGAGTGATGAACGGATACTGGGAGACAGCGATTTCGTCGAAAAAGTGCTGCAGAGAAAATGGAAAGCAAAATTTATTTCTCTTGAAGAGTTAAGAGCGAGTCGTAAATCATGAGAATTAAAGATGTCGTTACATTGAAAGAGGTTTGCTCTGTTTTTCTTAGTATAAATAATCAGATAGTGTACATCAACAGGATATGAAACGCATATTTTCATGGGCGTCCCGCTGGATAACCCGGATAAGGTAATTTCGGAGCCCAATAGCCAAGCCTGCACGCCCCCTGTCAACGCTTCGCCGCCCCCTTACGGGAGCCGACGCATGACTCGGGGCCACGGCTGGTCGCTAACCATTACCATGCGGGGGACTTACACCCCCTGCTCTTTGCCGGCTTTTACCGGCGCTTTCGACTTGACCCCTCTGGCATGGAGACTTGCCAATTAATGCAGCACCAATATTAAGATCGAACCGTATCTGGTAATTAAAGAAAGGCATGAAAAGTGACTGTGGGTCAATTTTTAAACATTGCAGTCTATTTCTTTAATAATATAAATAGGAACAATAGAATGCCAAAAGCAACAATAAGAAGCATATCAATTGAATGCCAAAAATATAGGAATGTGTCAGAAGTAAATTCCCAGATATTAATTGCAGCATTGCCTACTACTAAAATTCCATATTCTACAAGCAAGACTACCCCCTTAATGACAATCGGATAGAGGAATCAATGACACGGCTCGAGGAAACCCTATCCTTTTCAAAAATTAGAAGCGATAGGATAAACCTAATAGGCCACAATGCGTTGAAAGATCGATTTCGCGGCTTTCCCCTATGCTCCCTAAATGGTCCTCAATTACAAAAGTAAAACTTAATACCTGAATTTTGCACATAAATCGTTGCTGTGAACTATGAGCGGAATTTTTTTGTTATGCCACCATCATGTTCGCTTCACTGAACTATCAATCAAATACTTCTAAAAGTACTACTTTTTACCCGTAATCCATTTATTTACTCCATGATAATTACCTGATATTTAATATGGAAATTTACGTGCAAGAAATTTCTTGCACGTATTAAAGAACAGCGAAACGGTATGGCCAATTACTTCCATCTTCCCAAGGTCTTGCTTTAAAGCGCAATGTATCTAAAAACTTGAAGAAGTTTAATATTCCCGGCGTTCGGGTATCATGGATGGAGTATTTAACCTTATCAACATTCGAATCTCTAACCACTTTAGCGGCTATGTATAAAAGCTTTAAACGAGCAATTCTTATTGTATTGTTCATAATGCCTTTTAATCCACGACAAGAGCTATCGTTTGTATCTGACTGATCTTTTTTTATGCTGTTATTTGCCATTATTTTCAAATATCGCCAAATGTTATAGGTCATTAGGGGGGACATCCCATGAAATTATGCGTTTCGTGTATCGTATAAAGATAATCGATGCTCTGAAACCAATTGTTCACCTCTTTGAACTGCCCTGCTTACCGCTGACTGGCTTAGACCCAATCTTTCCCCTACTTTAGTTCCTGAAATACCCAATTCCCTGACAGACCAATAAGCTAAAACACTGCGGGCCGTGACACGTTCCGGTTGTTTGCCTGGCGACAATATATATTTGACCGCTATTTTAAATATCTCGGAAACCCTTTTAACGACCGTGTCAAAGTCATATCCCATTGCTTCAAGCCGGTACCTGCGTTCCATCTTTTCTGTCGCATCGCATAGCACCCTCTCGACAAAATCGCTGTCTCCCAGTATCCGTTCATCACTCTTAAAGTGAACATTCATACGTCGCAATGATTTTAAAACTCCCCAGCCTCCTGCACTTCGAATCAGTCCGCCTCCGGTTAATTCCGGTTTTTTCCCCTCTAATATCTCTTTTTCGACAAATACTCTATATTGTTTTCGGGCAGCATATTTCTGTTTGCCAAATAACGCCAACACCGTATCCACATCTTGCCATTGATCCTTGATTTTTGCCATCAGCCTGCTGTGACCGCTGTAAGGATAACGATCCAATTCCTTTAGGCCTGATACCACTCTTGCCCGTAATGGATTTAAATGGATATAGCGAACCAGTTCCAGCAGATATGGATCTTCCTGACATAAAATAGATTTATAACGATTCTGAAACAGGTGCCCGTGTCTGCGATGCCGGCGGTTAAAGCTCACAGCATAACCGGTGAGCAGCCGGCGCATCACA
>JAIVWD010000117.1:0-9164 GCA_049190315.1 Deltaproteobacteria bacterium
ATATCAATCATATTATTTTGCTCTTTTAAAAAAACTATCTAATACCTGCCCTGCCAGAGAAGGCTCATAGGAATTAGTGGGTGCGAAACTTGAGTAACTCATAAAATAAGGCAACCCGATCTTCATTTTGACACCCTGATTTTTTCAACCGTACGTTTATCCAACACGTCCCGCGAGATATATTTCATAGCAAGCTCCCCAAATCTGAGGCGCCATGGAATATTTCATAAAGAAGCATCGCTCTTTTTATAAAGTCTTGAACATAAGTGCATAGTAGGGAAGAAAAGTCAGCCTGGTTTTTCCGATCTTAATACTTTTTTTCAAATCGAGGTTGATTATATAAGCTTCCAACGGTTCATATTTCTTAATGAAGCTACGCATGGAACGGGTAACTTTTATATCTTTAAAGGTTCTATATTTAACTTCAACCGGGATAATGTTCGTACCCCGTTCAATGATAAAATCGACTTCCGCCTTGTCTTTCGTACGCCAGAAGTTCAGTTTTGCGGAGCTTAATTTTATTTGTTCCTTAAGAAGCAGAAAGACAAAATTTTCAAAAACAAAGCCTGTTGCTGCCGGGCTGTATAAGTTTCCAAACAGCCCCAAAGAATAATTTCTCAGACCAAGATCCCAAAAGTACACAACAGGCGATTTTGTAATCTCTTTTCTGATGTTTCGAGAATAAGGTGATACAAGCTCTAAAATGAATATTTTCCGGCAATACCATAAATACTTCTTTACTGTCTGGTATGAAATATTAAGTGTTGATGAAAGTTCGGAAAGATTGACGAGATTTCCGATCTGGCTCGAAAGAATCCTGATAAGTGAGCTAAAGGCTTCTGTTTTTTCCACTTTCAGCAGATATGCTACATCCTTTTCAAGAACGCTGCGATAGATTTCATCAATTATGAGAAGCTTTTCATTTAGTTCTGTTTCAAGAATCACACGGGGGTATCCCCCGAACTTCATATATTCTGTCAGTAGTTGCAGGACTTTGTTTTTTTCAATTTCAGCAAATGCAGAAAGGTTGTCTTTATACCTGTAGTTCGTTTTGTAATTGATGAATTCTTCAAAAGTAATTGTAGTTAATTCAAACAGACGTTTCCTGCCGATAAGTGATTCGTGAATTTGCTTTTTTAGTTCAAGACTTCCTGAACCTGAAATTATAAATTTATATGGCAACTTTAAATCATAAATGCCTTTTAAAAACAGCCCGGCGTTTTCTTTTCTCTGTATTTCATCAATAAAGACAAATCCTTTTTTCTTGCCGAGTTCCAGCTCAACCTTATTGATTAGCGCCTGTTGCGACTCAAAATGAGGCCTGTCCCATTCAATATCAAGATTTAAGTATAAGGTTTTTTCACCTTTTTGGATGAGGCGCTTTTGCAGCATTTCCATAAGGGTGGTTTTGCCGGATTGACGCGGGCCGGTGATTATGCTGAGTTCCTTTTTAGGGAGATGCTTGACCAAGGCTGAAAATAATTTTCTTTCAATCATAGTTAAGTTATAACCCGATATTTATGAAAGTCAATATTAATTTATATCGGGTAAAACAGAAGGACATTAAAGAATTCATATCTCAACAGCCCGTCAAGACACGACACCAAGCTTCTCGTGTCAGTGTCAGGGGGCAGACTATCTAAGAAAATTACACTTTCAAGCTATTAAGGGAAGTGGCCGATTGAAAAAGTTCTGTTTTCCAGTCTATTGGCTGGCTTTTTAAATCAGCTCGAAAACGGACATGACCAAAATTGAGGAAGGGCTGATACATGAATCAATAATTATCCAATCATTAAAACCAATATGGACTAAAATACACTCTCCATATCCTGGACCAAATATTGATATTTCAACTTCTTCCTTAAGAGGCGGTGTCAACATCTGTATCAGGTAATACCAAGCGTTATTAGTGTTTTTTCGGCCTTTTTTTGAGCCTCGGATAGCTCTTCAGATCTCCAAACCGGAAGCCGCCGAAATCTGATAATCGAGGATCTGGTGCGAGTACCTGATGGGTTTATTTGATAGCCAATACTCCAGTAAAACACAGCGCCAATATCAATTAATTGTAAATCTTCGTCTGATATTTCTGTCAGGAGGATCTCTGCCTCCTCATCTGGCGAATTGCCATCTTGATCAACGAGTCTGCATAGGAAACAATCCTTATAGGTTTTAAGAACAACACCCCGCCATTTTTTTAATGACGTAAACATTGTGGTTTTTTGATGTTTTAACGGATACCAAACAATAGGAGACTCAGGTATTTCCTTTTGAAGTAAATTGGATTTATTATCAATATCTATATAGGTCGAATTGATTTTACTATCAACAGGTGCCTCCTCTTGAGGAGCTATAAATCCGCATTCTTGAAAAGTTAGTTGGCCGTATGAAGTGACATCCGGATTTGTAATGACTTTCCATTTACGATCCATGTATAATGAAGGAACAATTTTCCCTTCCTCTTCAGAATCGTTAATATCGCTATTATCTGAAGCTATTCTAAGTCTTTCCTGGTCATACTGTTCAAACCTTGCAAGTTGCATATTTTCTCCTTTTAACCAATGATTGTTTTGGCTATGTCTCCGGCATCATCAATTGAATTTTTCCAATTGGTATTAAGGATTTCCATTAATTCTGAGCAGCCCGTAGCATTTTTAGGGTCATCAACTTCATAATGGTCATTGGTGTTTATAAATATTCCCGGCGTGATTCGAGTTGATGGTTCGACCCGAACTCTCAAATATCCTTTAGGGCCATCTACCCTAACATCCTGCATTTCAACTCTTGTCAGCCTTGGAGCCCGCATTAATAACTTCCAAGGTTCTTTTGGGGCCAGCTTATCGCCTATCTCGTGCCAAAACTTTTCGTTTTTTACCCGGTAATGCATAGCCGTATTAATTCCAAGAATGCCGGCCGGTGTATGAGACAATAAGCTAAATGTGCTCAGCACAAAGTCAACTAGCACTTCAAAATATGCTTCCTGTTCAGTTGACGCATTAAATCGATCTCTTGTAACTTCCAACCGTAGCCAATCCCCAATACGGAATATTGAAATATCATTATGAATAATTTCTGTATCCGCTTCTTCAGCCTCAAGTTTTCTTATAAGTTCATTTGCTGCAAACCAAGCTGGTTGAAATATCTTTGGATTAAAGCTGCCGAGTATTACAATATTTATCCCGCTCAATTCTGCTTATAATAGCCTCATAAAACGGTTGACCTCTGATAATAATAATAAGGGATATTAACGCAATGACTATAGACTATTCAAAACTAATTAAAATTTCAAGTAATAATTAAATAAGTTGCAAACAGACGTTCCGGTCTCCCATTTTTTACAACGTGAAGACGTGAATAACATGCCGTTCTCTTCAGCCGTTATTCATTATTTGCTGCAAATAAATTTGCCCACAGGGAAACATTGTCCATGTTTACCGGCCGGGCACCCATTTTAATAAGGTTTTTGTTGTAATCACTTTCAAATGTATAAATCGGTTTTTGCCAGGAAATAATTTCCTTGCAAAACGATTCTGTCTTACTGCCGGGGCCAGCATGGGCTACGAAAACAGCAGCAGACATGGCTGCCACAAAAAGATTGCGGGAATGGGATCTCTTGGCGGAAATGCGTCGTTGATTTTCATCAAATGGAGAGAGAAAAAGCAGCCGCCCGTCTTTCAGGGGTTTTTTGTACTCTTTGTTTATCCGCAAGTTATTGATACTTCTGGCTGGGCAGATAATGACGGGCTGGGCGCCGCGTAAAAGGATTGAGAGGCATTCACGCTCCATGGGCGAATGAAATCCGCTGATAACTGTCATGCCGGCATCCCTTAAAATTTGCGCAATATCATAGGTTTTTATTATCAAATCGCCAGGGCATTTTGTCGAGCAAAAAAGAGATGTTGAGTTATGACTGAGGATGTCGAGGTTTCCTATGGCCGTGATCGTATTTGGAGCGTCTTTGCCCAGGTGCTGCTGCAAGGCTGGTGGATAATTCGGGGCGCTTTTCTTCAGGTTGATTGTATCCATCTCTCAGCCCAATCCCATTCGGTATTTGATATCGTAGTTGATGATGAAGTCGAGTTCTTCGTCAGTGAATCCGTAACGCTTTGCAAAAAATATTACATGAACCCATGTATTAAATATAGTTTTTTCTTTTGCTAATACCTATTTTTCTGTTAATTTTTTAGCAAAAAATAACCAGTTAAATTTATTGATGTTACTTTGTTTCTATACACAAATATTTTTCCTTTTTATTGTTTTTAAATAAAATTATTCATTTTTTAGCAAAACCCACTGAGGGCACTTACGTGAACCTATGTTCTTGATTTTGTTCATCTTAGCCGATAATTCAAAAAGTAAGTTGTGAATTTTTGCCTTTTTTTGCTTTTGGCTAAGCACTTCAGGTAGTTTTGGTAATATCAATTCATCAATATCCTGTCTTTTGACCGGTGCGTGCTCCCTGATGAGAGCAAGAATCATATCCTGGTAATATTTTTTATCAAAGCCTCTATCCCTTATATGTCTGGCTTTCATGCCTGTAGCAGAAGCAATCTTGGCCGCCACAAAGAGGTTAGGATAACGGCCTTCTATAAGCCGTTGTTTTTTTAGGCGTGAATGCTCATCTTTGGTGATTCGAACCCGCTTTTGAACTTTGTCTAGCAAAATAACCGTCCATATGTCCAAATCGGCATTATCTATCAAAAACCGTGAATATTTTTCATCAATGATTTCACCATAAATATGAACTTTAACTCTATCAGGATTTTTTAAATCGTAATCTGGAAGAGGAAAGAAACGCTCCATTTGAAGCGTGAACATCTTTTTTATTCCACCGCCTCGAGTATCTATCATATTCAACTGCACCATGGCCTCTGCAAGGAAAGGATTTCGATAGATTTCCTGTGGGGCATCCTGCCCTATAACTTGTTCAACACTTCCCGGCAGGAATGAGCCTGCATTTGTAAATATAAGGCTGGCTGGATTTTCAACAACATTAATACGTCCACCAAGTTCATAATCCTGATGGGCAATACAATTATGTATAACTTCCCTGATAACCCAAGGATCATACTGGGTGGCTTCTATTGGGAAAAGAGTGCCACTGGGTAAGGTTCGGTAGGTAAGATTTCGTATGCGCGAAAAAAGCCTTTCCACATTAACAAGAAATGGCGGCCCAAAATGTTCATAATCAAGTTCTATATTCTCTTTGTCCTTTAAAATCCAGGACATCTTAGCCACCGCAGGGGAAATGAGTGATGCTGACTCTTCTTTTCCAAGCAGCAGAATTGCAGTGTTGGTTATCTTTCCCTGTATTGTTACTTTTGCTTTATTTAAAAATGTAATATTTCCCCATGAATCAACCTCGCCCGGAGTTATGGTGGAAGAATTTTTATTTTTTTCTTTAAATTGCTCACGGGCTTTGCCGATTGCTTGCGGTTCCAGGTCGTTCAGTGTCGCATCTTTACAAATCTGAGCCGACCAGTCGTATTTTATGTGCTGATTTCTAATTTGTTCTATTTCTTGAATGTTTAATGCACAGAGAGATTCACCATCTCTGCCATAATAATGCCCTTCCCACGCAACAGGTATGCCCCGCGGGGCCGCAGGAATTTGAAACATGATAACCCGCCTGCCTTCGGGTAGTAAAAGCTCATGAATTTCAGTAAACGTAATACGATTGGTTGTTTTGTTGGCAATTTCAGACTTCAGGCTGTCCAGTTTGGATCTGTCTTGTCGATAATAAGTTCCAATAATTTTTCTGGTCTTATCTTCCACACCGAAAATCAGCCAGCCATATGGTTTGTCTTTGAGGTTTGCTTCATTCCCCAACGCAGAAAAATATCGTCCCAGCTTGTTGAAAGGATAACTGCTTCCGGCTTTCTTGAACTCCACCCATTCTGTTTCAGATGGTAATGAGCGCAATTCGTTCAATAATTTATACAGTTCTTCTTTTGTCATGGCAGAATATTTTCGAAAATTTAATTTTTAATATGCAATTGATCGAGTTTTGTCTTTAGCTGCATGGTCCGTTAACCAAAGTTTCACGGGTTTAACTTTTTGCCCATTCGGTATTTGATGTCGTAGTTGATGATGAAGTCGAGTTCTTCGTCTGTCTGAAGCCATAGTGCTTTGCCCATCTGCTACTTTCCAGAAAGATTTCGCCTACACCCGTTATTTCGATTTTTCTAGATTTCACGTTAAAAGTGCTTCTCCGCTATCGCTAACCTTTATTTAAGAAGCTCCGTCAATTTTAATCGGAATTTCAATTCTTTGTTTAATTTCTTCATATATCGGTATGTTCACATCTTCAGCCACTTCCAGAGTAACGGCAAGTCCATAATTAACGGATTCGTCAAGGGTGTGGGCATCTTCTCGGCAGACAACATCAATTTTTAAATTATTTCCATCCTGATATGTAACGACTTCGCTTCCTTCTAAAATTTCATGCTGAATGGTTCCATTTTTTACATGCTGCCAGTCAGCATTTACACGTGTTACTCCAACCTCATTACCTGGAGGGTCAAAAGAAAGATTTGCTTTCCGGTATTTACGAGTTTCTGCATTTACAGGACTGAACCAGGCAAGCGTTAAGATAAGTCGCCGCATTTCGTTTAATCCGCTGAGACTTGGCGGAAGGGGAAATCTGAATTCATGCTTTTCATCCTTCTTAATGCTTCCATAACCTATCGCGGTTGCCCGTTGTTCAGTGCACTCAATCACACGTTTGATATCAGGGATTCCATACCCCAAATACCTTGCAGCAATTCTTTTAAACTCCTATTAAACAGTTAAGCTCTAAAATCGTCCGTTTCCCCGCCTCCGTTATTGTTAACTGCCTATTTTTATTGAAGGTTATATTTTGGCGTGGTTTCAGAGCCGAAAAAACGTGGTGCGGAAAATATAACGGATTTGGCAAAATATCGCTTGACTATGTGCTAACCAATATTTATAAAGGTGGTGCTTAAAATGCAGCAGGAAATGGGCGGGGTCGGTTGCATCTCAAAACCGAGACATCACGACTCCTATGGTCAGTATTGTTTTTCGAAGGATTTTTATGTTTCCAAGAATTTCAAAAATGAAGAAAAAGTCGGGAACCTATGAGTATTTGGTTATTAGCGAGTCAATTCGCGTAAAGGGAAAGGGATCAACGACCAGGAACATAGCGAATTTGGGCAATATAAAACGGTTCAGTAACAAGGACATCGATAGTCTGATTGACGGATTAATCAAGATTTTCAAAGTAGAAAAATATGCTATCTCAGAACAAGTCCAAATAGTTGAATCCTTGGAGCATGGAAGCATTATCCTCTGGCGGAAGCTGTGGGATAAAATGGGATTGTCTCAAATGGTAAGATCTCAACTCAGGCAAAAAAAGACCAAAGTAGAAATCGAAGCGGAAAAATATATCGAGATGATGGTGGTCAATCGTTGTGTCGATCCATTAAGCAAACTTGGTGCGACGAGATGGATAGAGCAGACTTGTTACAAAGCGATGAAGGGCTATAACGAACTGCCGCTTGGTGTAGAATACTTTTACAGAAGCATGGACTATCTTCTGGCGATAAAAGACGAACTTGAGTTTGCCCTGTTTGAAAAAATGAAGACACTTTTCAGCATCAACGTAAAGTTGACATTTTACGATATAACTTCAACCTTTTTCCATTCTACGAGTTGTCCGATCACTGCCAACGGTCATAGCAGAGATAGCAGGCCGGACCTGGAACAAATTGTTATAGGTGTAGTTACTTCCTACGAGGGCTATCCGATAAAGCATTTTGTTTTTGAAGGGAACACCAAGGATGAAACCACAGTAACTGAAGTTGTTGAGGAACTTAAGAAAACATACAACATAGAGGAGACCACC
This sequence comes from Deltaproteobacteria bacterium, assembly GCA_049190315.1. Classification (GTDB taxonomy): domain Bacteria; phylum Desulfobacterota; class Desulfobacteria; order Desulfobacterales; family ETH-SRB1; genus B13-G4. The sequence continues at coordinate 7,862 of JAIVWD010000117.1, forward strand.
TTTGTTGGAGACCGTGGAATGATAACCAAACTAAATCTGAGCAGGATCAAAGGAGAAGGTTTTGATTATATTATGGGCGTCAAACATCGTCAAAGTGAGATAATGGCCATGTTGTTTTCAGAAGACGAGTTGAAAGACAAAGATTATGAGAACTACAGGGGTTTAAAAATTCAAGAGAAACAAATTGAGGTGGCTGATTTTTTGATATGGAAAAGCAAAAAGATATTAAGCAAAGAAGATACAAGTTTCAATAAGACTTTTGCGCCCCTGGAAAAAATGATTTTAAACCTTAAAAACAAAGACGAAGTAACATACACAAATTATAAAGAAACATTGGTAAAGGTTGTACCAGACAGCAAGACTCGCAGAAAGATATTTACGTTGATCAAGAAATATCAAGGGCAATATGAGGACAATCTAAGGACAGTCATTTGTCTCAACAACGAAAGAAAGAGGCTCACAAAAAAGAAAAGAGATGCTGCAATTGCAACCCTGACAGAAGCATTGGATAAATTGTTTTCAATTGATAAGAAAAAACAGGGAATCGTTGAAAGAGAAAAAAAGCTCACTGGCATTTTTAAGGGATATAAAAACAGATTCAGAAAATTTTTCAATATAGAACGGAACAAAGAGAGTCAGAAAGCTTGCGGCTACAGTCTGAATCAGAAGGTCATTGATTATGAAGAAAAGATGGACGGAATATTTATTCTCACAACCAGCAGGCAGGATTTGGAAACAAAGAAGGTTGTTGAGTCTTACAAAAACCTAAAAGAAGTTGAAATGCTATTTGATGACCTGAAGAACTTTGTTGATATCAGGCCGATAAGACATTGGCTCGCAGTGAGGGTAAGGGCGCATGTTTTCATCTGCATATTAGCGTTACTGCTGAAAAGAATATTTGAGATAGATTGCTTAAAGGGCAAGTGCGTGATGGAACCGTTAGAAGAAATATCGAAGTCCAAGCTGATAAAATACAAGGTGAAATTTTCCGAGAGGGAAGATAGAACCAAGACCTTCCGAAAAGTGACCGATACTACTTCAGACCAAAAGAGATACTTTAAAATGGTAGGAATCAGGAACCCGATGAATCTGGAAAACTTTGTGTGGTGAGGAAAGAAAAAAGCGATTTCCTTACATTTCAAGAGGTTTGCCTTTCCAACTGTTTAATAGGAGTTTAAGCAGAAGCGGAATTGTTAGAAATGGTACAGTTTGCAAATATAGCTTGTTTATGCCATTTTTATGACAAAAAAATTCAATTTTTTTCGATTGTTATATCGGAATTTCAGTATAAAAACAATAAGTG
>JAIVWD010000118.1:0-9159 GCA_049190315.1 Deltaproteobacteria bacterium
TTCCGGTTTATCAGCAATTATATCTAAAAGATCTTCAACTGAAAAAAGTCCGAGCTTAACCGCAACATTTGCTTCATCCAGTATGACCATCTTATAATTGCCTGAAGAAACGATAGATTTTATCTTTTCAATTCCTTTTCGTGCAGCTTCTATATCTTCGGCAGCAGGTTTATCCTTAATGAAGCAGCCGGCTCCGAACTGCTCAACGGTTATGAGATCGGAAAATTTTTTCAGCGCTTTAATTTCACTGTAATTCCCCTTCTTGATGAACTGGGCTATAAAGACTTTCATACCCGCACCTGCCGCCCTTATTGACAGACCCAGTGCAGCAGTGGTTTTTCCTTTTCCATCTCCAGTATAAATATGGACATAACCTTTCATAACTTCCACCTTCAGCCTTCAGCCTTCAGCGAATCGTCGCCGGCTCTTCTTATCAGATCATTCGGCAAATAGTCGCTATTAAGAAAAATAGTCACCCTGCTTCCCGGCTGAGCAAATGATAATGGCTCTCCATTTTGGTCGATGATTTGTTTTATTTTATCTTTTTGTGAAGGACCCTTTCTATTAAGAATTTCGACAAGGTCTCCCTTAAATATCTTATTGCGCACATCAATATTTACGCTTTGATGGCCGGATCTTTCTATTATCTTTCCGATAAATACCTGCCCTGGATTTTTATAATCTATAAAATTCGGTGATATCTGTTTTGGATCAGCAAAATAAAAACCAGTACAGTAGCCTCTGTGACTGATCTTGTTCAACTCGTCAATCCAGTATTTTTGTACTTTAAAACCGTCAGGATTTTCATAATACAAGTCTATTGCTTCCCTGTAAACTTTAACCGCAGATGCGACATAGTTAATTCCCTTCATGCGGCCTTCTATTTTAAGTGAAGATAAGCCTGATTCTATTATTTCAGGTATGTGTTCTATCATACAGAGATCCCTTGAGTTGAGAATATATGTGCCGCTGTTATTTTCTTCTATTGGGAAGTACTCGCCGGGCCGTTTTGCTTCCACAACCGCATACTTCCACCTGCATGGATGGGAACACTCGCCCAGATTGCTGCTGCGATTTGTCATAAAACTGCTGAGGAGACACCGTCCGGAATATGAGATGCACATGGAGCCGTGGACAAATGCTTCAATTTCTATTGAACTGCGTGAGACAATTTCCTTTATTTCTTTTAAAGAGAGTTCTCTTGCGATGTTTATTCTTTTAATGCCGAATTTTTCCCAGAATAGAACGCTTTTGTAGTTGGTTGTATTGGCCTGGGTGCTGAGATGTAGTGGTATTTGCGGTATGATTTTGCTTGCTTCCATCAATATGCCGGGATCAGCGATTATGACGGCATCCGGACCAATATCGCCCAGTTCTTTCAAATATTCCCCAATTGCTTTCTGCTCGGGATTTCTTGAATATATATTGCACGCCACATAAACTTTAATGCGTTGATCATGGGCAAATTTAACTGCTTTGCGCATTTCATCTATGGTAAAATTTCCGGAGAAGTTTCTGAGGCTGAACTCCTTGCCTGCAAGGTAAACAGCATCTGCCCCATAGCGTATTGCTATTTCAAGCTTTTCAAAATTACCTGCCGGCGCAAGAAGCTCTATTTTTCTGTTTCTTTTTGACATAATTGGCGAATTACAGTTTTCAGGCTGTCCTGCCACGGCTCGATACTTATCCCAAAGTTCTTTTTTATAAGACCGCAGTCAAGTGCGGAAAAAGGAGGCCTTATCGCTTTTGTCGGATACTCGGCAGTCGAAATCGGCTTAACATTTTTTGTCTTAATTGAGATATACTGCCTTGCCAGGCTAAGTATCTCTTCCGTAAACCCGTGCCATGTTGTTATCCCATGGCCGCAATAATGATAAGTTCCCCACGTTATATCGGGATTGTATTTTATCCTGGAAATAATTTGCAGTACAGCCGCAGCCAGATCAGCCGCACTGGTTGGAGAACCGAACTGGTCGGCTACAACAGATATGACTTCTTTTTCTCTACCCAATCTCAGCATTGTTTTCACAAAGTTTTGTCCGTGTACCCCATACAACCATGCAGTCCGCAATATAATATGCTTTTTTAACCGTGACCGGACTTCATTTTCTCCTTCTTGTTTGCTTTTGCCGTAAATACTTAATGAAGATACCGGATCCGACTCTATATAAGGAGAGCTTTTCTTGCCATCAAAGATAAAATCGGTTGAGATGTGGATTAAGGGGATTTCAAACTTTGCACAGGCTTCGGCCAGATTGGCAGGGCCGTCTCTGTTTACCGCAAAAGCAAGATTCTGCTCTGTCTCTGCTTTATCAACATTTGTATATGCGGCTGCATTTACAACGAGAGAAGGTTGAAATTTCTCCAGCCAGTGTTTAACCTGAGTCTTATCAGTTATGTCTAAATCGGGAAGATCTGCGGGTAATATTTCATAACCCAAATTATTGCCCTGAATTAAAAGTTCATGTCCAAGCTGACCTTTTGAGCCGATTACAAGAATTTTCATGGTTTTTTTCCAAAAATGGACTTTTTACAAAGCCGTCAGAGTTGTTCGGGAAGAAGCTCGCACAGACATGGATAATGCTTATCCTTTTCCGAAATTACAGGTTCTTTAACAGGCCATTTAATACCTATGTCCGGGTCAGACCATATTATTCCACCTTCGTCATCAGGTGCATAAAAATCCGAACATTTATATGAAAAATGTGCTGTCTCGCTGAGTACGCAGAAGCCATGAGCAAAGCCTTCCGGTATAAACATCTGGCGTTTGTTTTGCTCCGAAAGAACAACACCTGTCCACTTGCCGAATGTCGGCGAACCCTTTCTGATATCAACAGCCACGTCAAATATTTCACCTGTAATAACCTGAACAAGCTTTGCCTGGGGATGCTTGATCTGAAAGTGAAGGCCTCTTAAAGTGCCGAATACGGAATAAGAAAGGTTGTCCTGGACGAAATGCCGGTTAATTCCTGATTTTTGATATTTGTTTTGATTGTAGGTTTCCATGAAAAAGCCCCGGTTGTCTTTAAAGACCCTGGGCTCAATTATCAGTACGCCTTCAAGTGATGTAGTAATAATATTCATAGCATTTTATATAAAGTGCCTAAAGTATATTAAAGTGAGCTAAAGTGCCTAAAGTTGTGGTACGCCTTCGGCGTGCTAATTAATAATCCAGAGTTACAGGAGTTACTCCTCCTTTGCGCATTGACTACTGAAGGAATCTATATAAAATGGCAGAATTCCTTAACTTTAGGCACTTTAATATACTTTAGGCACTTTAGACACTGTCTTTTCTACTTTAGGCACTTATAATTAAGTAGTTATATCATATTTAAGCATTTCTATTAAATATTTGCCGTAATTGTTTTTTAGCAGAGGCTGAGCAAGTTTTTCCACCTGGCTTGCATCTATATAGCCCTTTCTGTAAGCTATTTCTTCAACGCATGCCACCTTGAGTCCCTGCCGGTTTTCTATCGCTTCAATAAAATTGGATGCCTGCATAAGCGTTTCGTGAGTTCCGGTGTCGAGCCATGCTATTCCTCTTCCAAGCCTTTCAACGTGAAGTTTTCCCATTTTAAGGTAAGCCATATTTACATCCGTAATCTCCAGCTCGCCCCTTGCCGAAGGCTTAAGGCCGGCGGCGATATCAAGTACCTGGTTGTCATAAAAATACAGCCCGGTGACCGCATAATTTGATTTCGGCTTATCAGGTTTTTCTTCTATGTTGACTGCCTTGCCGGAACTGTCAAATTCCACTACGCCATACCTTTGCGGATCTTTTACCCAGTATCCGAAGACGGTTGCGCCGTTATTTTTGTTTTCAGTTTTTGTTAGCTGCCCGGAAAGCCCCTGACCGTAAAATACGTTGTCGCCAAGTACCATGCATATATCGCCGTTTCCTACAAATTTGCGTCCGATGATAAATGCCTGCGCAAGCCCTTCAGGACGTGGTTGTTCAGCATAGGAAAAAGACAAACCCCACAGGGAACCGTCACCTAAAAGCTTTTTGAAAAGCGGAAGGTCCTGAGGGGTTGATATGACCAGTATATCCCTTATTTCAGCAAGCATGAGAACAGACAGGGGATAGTAGATCATGGGTTTGTCATAAAGAGGCAGCAGTTGCTTGCTTACAACTTTTGTAATCGGATAGAGCCTTGAGCCTGAACCTCCGGCAAGTATTATTCCTTTCATGAAGATGTATCCTTTTTTGTAACCGTTCACGGTTGTCGGTTAACAGTTCACAGTTTTTTTAATGAACTATGCAACGATTGAAGCATTTTGGATATTGATTTCAACTCTTGAATTAATTCTTTCACATCTAAATCAGAAAATATATTAACCTCTCGTGAAATATAAATCTGTGTTCTCAGCTCCGCAGCCGATCCTTGTGCAATATTTATAAATCTTCTGTTTTTTCAACCGTGAACCGATAACTGTAAACCGTGAACTGTTACTCGCACATCTTATCCATCCAGCGGTCAATCTGGTCACGATACTCGTCGGTTCTGGTTTCCATTTTGCAAGACTTGCAAATTACTTTGGCATCGCATCAGCGGCCAAAGATTTCAGCATGTCCGCCGCAGAATATGCATACGAGTTTGAGCATTTAATAAAACCTTTATCGTAACAGTTCACGGTTTACGGTCTACGGTTTACGGTTGATCAAAACATAAAACTGTTAACTGTAAACCGATAACCGTGAACTGTTACCCTTTATCGAGATTTTTAAAAAAATTCTTTATATTTTTACTTTTGTGACAACATAAATCAAGACTTAAATTTGAATAGACTGAAGCTCCCTTCAGCCTTCAGCCTTCAGCCTTCAGCCTTCAGCCTTCAGCCTTCAGCCTATCCACCTTCGGCAGCATCAGAATAAAGGGAATGCCCAGCAGACCCAGTGCGGCGCTGATTAGATAAGTGGCGTGCAGCCCAACGAGGTCGGCGATCAAACCCACTATGACAAGAATTGCCGATCTGGCCATGAAAGAAATCATCATGAAAAACCCGTTTGCAGCAGAAGGACTGTTCCCGGCATGCTCCTGGACGAGAGCCAGCATTACCGGCGTTGTTGAAAGGATGGTGAATCCTGAAAAAAGCAGTGCAAGATAACGTAACCATCCGCCGCTCCAGACAAACAGCAGTAAGCTGAGCGGGGCGCCTAACAGGGAAGCGAGTAGAATCCGACGTCGGCCGAAGCGGTCGCTAAGATGGCCTGCGGCAAGAATTCCTATCACTCCTGCGCCCTCAAAAATTGTCAGACTGGCGCCTGCAAGCCAGAGATTTCCGGTTTCCAGTTTAATGAATGTGGGCAGAAAAAAGGTCATTGATGCATGCATGAACCCTCTGGCAACCAGTATCGCAGTGAGCGGCAGCAAAATAAAGCGCATTTCATGCCAGGTCTCCATGGCCGACACATGGCGGCGCTTATCCACATTTACAGGCATATCTCGAAATTTAAAGTACAGCCAGCATGATGCTATCAAACCAAAGACCATTATTGGATAGAATCCTTCAAGACCCATCAGAGAGACCGCTCCCACGGCTACCAGCGGACCTACGGTTCTTGCCAGCTCGCCGCCTGTCATGTAGAAACTCATTCCCAGCCCTTTTTTTGTGCCGGACAGGCGTGAGATCATAACCGGTGATGGTACATGAAAAACAGCAACGCTGATACCTGTAATAAACAGAAGGATCAGCAGTACCCCGTAACTTGGGGCGAGGCCTATAAGGCTCATCGGAACAGCCGTCATCGCAGGTGCAAGTATAATAAAGTAACGGACGCTTATACGGTCGGCTAAAGTTCCAATATAGGGATTCAGAAGCGATGGAATTTGAGCTGCCGAAGCAAGGAGGCCTGCCTGTGAAAGAGACATGGAAAACTTTTCAATAAAAAGAGGCAGCAGGGGAGCAAGAAAACTGGAATAAATGTCATGGATGAAGTGGCAGATGGAAAGAGCCATAATCTTTCCGGTCTGAAATCCGCTGGATGAAGGTGGTAAATTTGTTTCAAATTCTTTTTTATTATTATCTGTATTCACAATTAACCATAAAAGCACTCTGTCAGAAATTTACGTAACTACTCAGGTAGATAGGCTGAAGGCTGAAGGCTTTTAGGAAAAACACTCACAAAATCCAATAATAGCATAACCATTTAAGCATACTGTCCCCAAATACGGCTTTCGCCGTTGGGGAGATATCAGTTATCCTTCAGTCTACAGCCTTCAAGCTAATAACCTGAGCAGTTACAAATTTACAAGCTAATTATGACCTAAGATGAGCGATTAGCTCTTAGCAATTAGCGATTAGCTCTTATTATTTCGGGTGGTTACCAGCGATTCGATTTTCACCCATTGGGTGAAATGTTGACCTTTGGCAATATAGAAATTATTATTATGCTAACTGCTAAAAGCTCAATTCATGTATGAAGTTAGCCTGAGGCAGCGGGCACTTAAATTTAAGAACTTAAGTAACTACTCAGGTGGATAGGCTGAAGGCTGAAGACTGTTAGGAAAAAGCGCAGTTTGAAGCCATGTTTGGTGTAATAATCAGATGTTTCCGCTAAAGTACGGCAAGCGTGCTTTTCTGACCCCTTCAGCCTTCAGCCTAAACAGCTTCAGCCTGACTACGTAAGTAGTCACGAACTTAAATTCATATCCTTAACAAGTAGATACAACATTCAGTCATCTTTACTTGACAATAACGCCAAATGACATTATAACATATCAAAATGACACCTTGGGGAGATAATTATGCCTACAACCGTTTCAACTTTACTTGGGAATGAATTAGAAAGCATACACATTAAAAATCCACTTGATATTATTAAAATAAGTCAAAACGGATTAACAAAAGGGGCATTAAGCCGTATAGGAAAAGTTCTGGCTCTTACCCAAAAAGACCTTGCAGAATTAACGGCAACATCTTTAAGAACATTCCAGAGATATGAAAACGATAAAAAGTTAAATCCCATTGTATCAGAGAGTATGATTCAACTTACTGAAATAATCCGCCTTGGATTCGATGTGTTTGAAGATCGTGATACTTTCATAAAATGGTTAAATACAGCCAATAAAGCGCTGGGGCAAAGAAAACCGATTGAATTGCTGAAATTCAGAACTGGAAGCGATTTGGTTCGTAATCTTTTAGGCCAGATACAATATGGTATCGTAGCCTGATGAACGTATACCGTATCGGAAAGAAGAAATACATAAAGGATTTATCCGGCGAAGGAGCTCGTTTTTATGGCGGACGATGGAATTACTCCGGATATCGAGTTTTATATGCCTCCGAATCTATACCGCTGGCAATTTTAGAGTATATTACTAAAACAGGAGCTGTTGAAGAAGAACTTATAAATCTGAGTATAGCTTATATAGAAGTCAAAGATGACGTAAGTTTTTCAACTATAAAGATCGAGGATTTACCTGAGGACTGGAATACATATCCTGTTCCCGAAGATTTGAAGAAAATTGGGACTGACTGGATAATTTCAGCCCAAAGCCTGATTTTGAAGGTGCCGGCAGTTAGTGCGCCTGATTCTTATAATATTCTAATAAATCCAGTTCATCCGGAATTTAAAAAGGTAAATTTATTAAAAGTATCAGAATATCAACCTGATCTAAGATTGAGAAAGAAAAAATAATCACACAGCACACACCAACAGGATATGAAACGCATATTTTCATGGGCGTCCCTCTGGACGAACAAAACTCACATCCGAAGAGGCCGACCTGGTAAGGAAATATAAAGCGGACAAGGAGGTGCTCCTTCAGAAGGAAATCAAAATTCCATTAACTGGGCGGTCAATCGTTTTGAATATTACCATAGGTGGTTTGATGGGCGGTCAATCATTCAAATGTAATGATATTGCCGAGATATTGGAATACGAAAAGAACGTCAAAGAATCTTGTGAGTCTTTCAAAAATTATCTTGAGATCATGAAGCATTTTGGCGGTGAAGAAGTTATTGAATATTGAGCCAGGAGGTTATAATATAAATGGCGGCAACAGTCATTGGGCGCGTAAAATCGGGTAGCGGAAAGAGTTATGAGGTAAAATGGGGCCAATCCAGTAGAGACGTATATGTCGCTTATGCCGGATGGTCGCATGTTGGCAAAGCGTCTTCCGCTAATGAAGCAATGAATAAGGCAGAAGCCTACTTGTATAACAAATAATTTGCCTTGGCGGGCATTTCTATCCTTTCCGTAATTCAAAAAATAAAATTGGAGAGGCGTAAAAATCATGAATATAGCATAACGGCGCTGAGAGCTTGGTCGTTATGCCTGGCAAATTAGCCAAGTAATGGCAGAGAGGTGTAAAATGTTAGTACAAAGAGAAGTTTATGATACCATGCTTGCTGGAGTACTTCAGGATATTGATGAAACGGAATTAGCAAAGGCACTTGAGTCATACATAAAAAAAAGCAAGCCTAAACTACTAAAAACGGGAAAACACAGACCATTCAAACCGTTCAAAGCAATTAGAATGAAGGGTGAAGGGCCAACAGCCTCACAAATGGTTGTAGAGGATAGGTTTTGATATATTTAAGGGTAAATGGATGTTATGATGATTTTCATGGATACTTCAGCGTGGGTCAAATACTTCATCGAAGAGGATGGGACTGAAGAAATACAGAAGTTCATCCTGAATGAATCTGATACAAAAACAAACGTATTCAGCGCTTCGGCAGTCACTTATGCGGAGATGCTTGCAACTTTGAGAAGATCTTTTGAAGGAAAAAGAGTAACTGAAGACGAATACAATCAAGCAGTTATTGCATTCAAAAAACAATGGAAGAATATCGACATTCCTGAAGTCAATGATTCTCTGATTGAAAAATCAGGTACACTTGCTCAAAAATATAGTCTCAAAGGATGTGATGCCTTCCAACTTGCTTCGGCACTGACAATCCCGGCGGACATATTTGTCAATTCCGATGATGGTCTATATAATGCTGCGAGAGATAGTGGACTTACTGTCTGGGACCCAGTTGATGGAGAATTCTCCGAGACTTCTTATCAAAAACGAGAATAAGTGTTCAGAGCCAGAAGAAAAAAGGGCATAACGAATAAGGATAGATTGTGTGAGGAACGAACCACAATCTTATCCAGTTGTTGGACAAGCCCGGTGTATCTGCATATTCTGTATAGAAGGAAATATC
>JAIVWD010000119.1:0-9131 GCA_049190315.1 Deltaproteobacteria bacterium
TAGCGGCAGGAAAGGTGCGCATAGTACGTAGTATGAAAGATAGATTAAAAAAAGTAGTAGGATATTTTGCAATCCGAACAGGAACAGTAAATATCGTCTGTGATGGCGACGCATGCGTGATTGCGGGTTCTCATAAAGCGCTCACCAAGTATATTAGTAAATTAACAGGTGACAATCCTGTCGATTATAGTATTAAGAAGACTCGTTATGGTGAGATTCTTCAGGGGATGCGCATGGGCGGTGTTTATACTTTTGATAATAAAGCTTACAAAAAATTTCTTCCCCTCGCTAAAGCAGACGGTATGCCTTCTGTTGAATTCAAGATCGAAGATGATCCAAAGCCTCATAAAGATGCCGTGCGGCTGATGCGCATCAAGTGGTTTGACACAGCGTAAAAAAGAGGTTCTCCAATGATGATGCCCGTGACAGAGAATGCTGCTCCATTTGTTCTGCCAATACCAGCATCTCCAGCCAGCATACCAATAAACCTGCCAATCTCCCCTTTCTCAACCATAAACAACAAACTTTTTCCTCCGCAGCAGGTTGCATGCCATAAAAAGCAATCATCTCAAGATCAACCAAAATACGAAGTCGCTGATATTTTCAATCTTTATGGAGAGGAATATCGCCAAAACCACAAGCTCACGACCGATCAACTCAATGTCATGTATGCTATTGAGCATTGCCGCACCGCAGAATACGGTTTCCATGCGGATGTATGCGACAATTGCGGTCATATTGAAACAGCCTATAATTCCTGCCGCAACCGCCATTGCCCCAAATGTCAAGGCATTGCCAAAAACAAGTGGGTTGAAGCACGTATAGATGAACTTCTGCCTGTAGCTCATCATCATGCTACCTTTACCCTTCCAAATAAAATATCCGTTTTAAGTCTTCATAATCAAAAGCTGATTTACGATCTTTTATTTAACTCTGCATCTCAAACCCTGCTGGCTTTCGGAGATGATCCCAAATGGCTTGGGGCAAAAACAGGCTTTTACGGCATTTTACACACCTGGGCGCAAACCTTATGGCCGCACGTACACCTCCATTTTATTGTGCCAGCCGGAGGATTGACTGACGCCGGCAAATGGATTGAGCCAAAATACAAAGGCAAATTCCTGTTTCCGGTTCCTGCTTTATCCAAAGTCTTCCGTGGAAAGTTTATTGAAGGCTTAAAGAAGGCATATTACGCCGGCGAATTAGTATTGCCGGATAATCTGAAAATTAAAGACGATGATGAGTTTGAACAATGGATTGATCTGCTAGTATCACGAAACTGGGTAGTCAATTCCAAACCGCCTTTTTCAGGCCCGGAAGAAGTAGTTCGATATATCGGAAGATATACTCATCGCATAGCCATCAGTAATCACCGCATTATTTCCATTGCCGACGGACAGATTTGTTTTTTCTACAAAGACAACAAGGAGAAAGATAAGAGCAAAGTATGGAAAGAGATGGTTCTGCCTGCAGACCGATTCATTAAACGTTTTCTGTGGCATGTGCTGCCGAAGCGTTATCATCGTATCCGCCATTACGGGTTTTTAAACAATGGCGAAAAACATGCCAATCTTGAAACAATCCGTGAATTTTTTAAAACTCAGGAACGCGTTGAAGAGTGTGCCGAAATCAAAACAACTGATGATACAGACGGCATAACATGTCCGAAATGCAAAAAAGGCAAGTTAAGATCGTTTCTGGTTACAGATAGATATAATCAAATACTTAAATTTGATCTTTCAGTATTTTTAAAGAAAGAAGCCCGTGACACTTCATAAAAACATAAAGATCACGAATCATTTTTTAAACGGTCATAGGCCCGCATGGATAACTGTGCGCCAATCACCATTTAACCGGAAATTTCAGTGCTAAAATGATCAAATTTATGCTATACAGGTCTGAAAGTTACGTGATTTTTACTCAAAACCAGGCCAATGAAAATACCATAATGATAGAAATAAACAAAGACCGATGGTACTTTACACCATGGCCGGAGCTAAAGACCCGGCTTAATATAACCAGGCGTTGAAGCGACAAACTGGAAGTTATACAGGTTTGAAATCATTACATATTACTGATATGCTGTGGTGAAACGCAGTTCTGTGCCTTTTACCCGTTTGTCGCTTAACTCAATGTTATCCTTAAACATAAAAAAATCAAAGAGGTAGCCTATGGAAGGAATAGAATATATATATGAATTATGCGAAGCACTGCCACGGAGTGGCCCTGGAGATAATGAATATACCAGGCGTGCTTTTAACATGATCCCCCATTTCCAAACTCCTCCCTTTATTCTGGATATCGGATGTGGTCAGGGGATGCAAACCATAGAATTAGCAAAAATTTCAAACGGAAAAATAATTGCTTTAGATAACCATCAACCCTTTCTTGATTTATTGGTGGAACAGGCAAAAAAACAAAAAATAGAAGATAAAATTATCCCTAAAAACATATCAATGATAAACATGGATTTTGAGGAAGAAACCTTTGATATTATCTGGTCAGAAGGGGCATTGTATTTTATGGGATTTCAAGATGGACTAAAAAGATGCCACCAGCTTTTGAAAGAAAAAGGCTATTTAGCTGTTACTGAACTTGTATATACAATCCCCAATCCACCGCCCCCCGTCGTTGAATACTTTGAGAGTGAATATCCAGATATTAAAAATATTGAAGAAAATATCGAAATAATCAAGAAAGAAGGATTCGATTTAGTCGCAAATTTCACTTTACCTGAATCGGCATTGTTGAATAACTATTATTTGCCAATGGAAATCGAATTACCTCGACTAAATGAAAAATATGAAGGAAATGAGGTTGCATTAGCAGTTTTTGATGGATTTCAAAGTGAAGCAGATTTCTATAGGAAATATTCTAATTTTTACGGCTATGAATTTTTTGTAATGAAAAAGAAATAGGATAACAAATCACTTGAGCTAACGGAAGACGCTGGTTCGTTTTCGTAAAATAATTAATCAGAGCGAAAGGCTTTACCGCCGTAGCTCAGTTCAGACGAACCCCGCAGTAAGATGCAAAGTTAGACTCATTGATAAAATCTTCAATATATTGACTGCAAAGGTTTCTTTTGTTATCTTTTATAAAATTGGAGGTTACTATTATGAAAGAAGAACAATTGCTTGAACGAATCGTATTGAACCCAAAAGTCATGGTAGGTAAGCCTGTCATACAGGGAACTCGTTTAACTGTCGATTTCATTCTTAATCTCTTGGCGCACGGAGCTACAGAGAATGAGATTTTGAATGAATACAAAGGCCTTACCATTGACGACATACATGCTTGCTTTCTTTTCGCCACCAAGTCCCTCAAGAACACTGAATTTATGCCACTGATGGCGGAGTATTCCTAATGCGATTCCTCGTGGATGAATGTACAGGCCCATCTGTTGCAGAGTGGCTGCGCAATCAAAAGCACGAAGTATTTTCGGTTTTTGAAGAGGCAAGAGGCATGGATGATGATGACATAATCTTGAAGGCACTTGAAGAAAATTGGATTTTGATCACAAACGATAAGGATTTCGGAGAAAAAGTATATCGAGATGGCCGACTTCACAGGGGTGTTATCTTACTTCGCCTTGAAGATGAACGTTCTCCATCAAAAATCCAGGTACTATCCCGCCTTCTCAGGACATACCCAGATCGACTGTCAAACACATTTGTCGTAGTCACGGAAAAGCAGATTCGTTTTGCCCGAAGGTAGATTAAAAGGAGACGTCCCAACCAGTCAGTGCACCCAACCGGAAAAGTCGGGGCGTTTTTCGCATTTGCGTAATTTCATGTAAAACTTCGCATCTGCCAATTTTATCTTTGGCTTTTCCGGCCGGTGACTTCAGCGTTCTGCCATAGACATATCTCAACTATCCATATTGATGTTTAATCGTTTTTCTTGTTGACAATGTATCACTGCGTGCTATACTGTATTTAAATAATGAAAAAGCTAATGACAAAACATTTCTCAAAATGGGCATCAAAACAAAAAATCTCAAAAGATGATTTGTCTTTAGCTTTGACAGAAGTGCAGGATGGTAATTTTGAAGCGAGCCTTGGTGGTCACATTTACAAAAAAAGAATTAAGTTTAAAGGGCAAGGTAAAAGTGGTAGTGGCAGAACGATCATTTGTTATAAAAAAGGAAACAGAGCTATTTTTATTCATGGATTTGCCAAAAACCAAAAAGCAAGCCTGTCCAAAAAAGAGTTGAATATCTTCAAAGAATTATCCCAAATTTTACTTAATCTTTCAACTAAGGAAGTGCTAATAGCAATAAACAATGGGGACATTATTGAGGTGAAATCATGAGAAAATCAATTGCCAAATCGGTTACGAGCACTGTTAAAGATTTATATAAAAGTGGGTTGATAGATGCAATAACCATGAAAAATATTGAAAAACTTTGCATTCCAGAAGTACAGGAATATACTCCTGAAAAAATTGTTTTTATTCGAAATAAATTCAGTCTAAGCCAAGCAGCTTTAGCAAGTATTTTTAATATTAGCACTTCAACCGTACAAAAATGGGAGCAAGGCAATAAAAAACCTACTGGAGCATCAAAAAAATTATTAGACATAATTGAAAGAAAAGGGATAGAAGCGCTTATCTAAAAAATGGCAGAACCATGCGCTTGAGATGGACTGGGCAAAGCCGTGCCGCTTTTGAAAGGCAGTATTTGACCGATAGTTTTTACTTTTATCATAGTTTTTCGGTTATCGTTGCCCAGCCCCTCAGCTTAGTTCTGCGTTCGCTGATAAAAATTCAAACATATGTTTTGAAAGATACAAATGATTGACTATAATTTTGAATGGGATCCAAATAAAGCGAGATCAAATCAAGTCAAACATGGTATAGGTTTTGAGGAAGCGGCAACTGTTTTCAGAGACCCACAGGCATTGTCAATCTTTGACGATGAACATAGTTCAAATGAAGATAGATGGATAACGATAGGCATATCAAATGCAGGAAGGCTGGTCGTTGTCTGCCATACATTTCAAAAAGAAGATGAAAGCAATGTTGCCATTAGACTTTTTTCATGTCGGAAAGCTAATAAAAAAGAAACCAAGCAATATAAGGATTGAAAGAATGAAAGAGGAATATAATTTTTCTAAAGGTGAAAGAGGTAAATTTTTTCGTAATGATATCAAACTGAATCTTCCGGTGTACTTAGATGATGACGTTCTCGAATTTGTTGAAAAAATTGCCAAAAAGAAAAAAATCAATATTCAAACTGTGGTCAATCAACTATTAAAAACTGATATAAATATCGCTGGGAAAGGAATGCGGGACGTCCATAAATAAGTAAATAACTTGACTTTGAGTTGTATTATTGATAGTGAGCTTGCATGCCCAGATTAGCCCGCCTGGACGCACCCGGTGTTTTACATCACATCATCATCAGGGGAATTGAGCGTCACGACATATTCAGAGAGTATTTCGAGGCTTAAAATTTGAGTCTGACGCAGGAATTGGGCAAAAGGGGGCGTTTTGTAAATGTCTCGAGTATATGGTGCCTGTTTAAGGCATAATAGGGAATCCGGTGAAAATCCGGTACGGACCCGCCGCTGTAATCGGGGACGAACGCCGCAAAATGTCACTGTCCAATTAATTTGGGCGGGAAGGCGCGGCAAGTAGGATGATCCGAGAGTCAGAAGACCTGCCATATGCCTGTGTTTTTGGGGAGAAGGTAAATCCTCAAGCAAATTATATTGCTTGAGGATTTTTTATTTTAGGGGGGTAAAAATTTGATTAATAGAGAAGAAATTAAACTTGATGAAATTCTGGATGGTATTGTACCGGTTGACAGGGAATGGATAACAAAGGCAAGGGAACGCACGGCTCAACTGGTTATGCCGCCGAGAGCCCTGGGAAGGCTTCATGATATTTCTGAGCGATTATGCGGAATATATAAGAATTTTAAGCCGTCTATAAATCAAAAGGCTGTTCTGGTTATGGCCGGAGATCACGGGGTGGTTAATGAAGGGGTGAGCGCTTTCCCACAGGATGTTACCGGAGCTATGGTTATGACTTTCCTGAAAGGCGGGGCAGGAATAAATGCAATTTGCCGGTATGTGGGTGCAGAGGTCTGGGTGGTGGATATGGGCATTATTCCTGAGTTAGAGCCAGGTTCGATAGATGGAGGAGATCGTCTTTTGGTGCATAAAATTGCAAAAGGGACAGCAAATTTTACAAAAGGCCCTGCCATGACGCGCCAGCAAGCTGAAAAGGCAATTTTAACGGGATTTAATCTTGCTGCTGAGTTTTTCAATAAAGGTGTGGATATTCTGGGCACTGGCGATATGGGTATAGGTAATACCACTCCATCTGCTGCTATTGGAGCTGTGATTACCGGAAGCAGCCTTGAGGAAATGGTCGGCAGGGGAACAGGGATAGATGAGGAAGGGCTCATGAGGAAACGAAATATTATCAATTCCGGAATTCAGGTAAATCAGCCGGACAGAAAAGACGGACTTGATATCCTGTCGAAAATAGGGGGCTTTGAAATAGGCGGAATCGCCGGATGTATGCTTGCCGGAGCGTATCATAATCGTCCTGTTATGGTTGACGGCTTTATTTCAACGGCAGGAGCATTGATTGCCCATACTCTTTGTCCGCATGTTACTGATTATCTTTTTGCAGGACACTGCTCAGAAGAGCCCGGGCATCGAGTGATGCTGGAACATCTGAAGCTTGAGCCAATTCTGGATTTGGGTATGCGCCTTGGCGAAGGCACGGGCGGGGCGCTGGCAATGGGGATTATGGAAGGTGCCCTGCGGGTTTTTAATGATGTTTTAACATTTGAAGAGGCAGGTGTTTCAGAAAAGGAAACATAAAATAATTTAATCAAAGGTGAACCCCCGGCTGTGCCGGCATGCAAATTGCGCAAAGCTTTATGCTTGATGTTTTATACTTTATGTTATAAAAGTTTAAAAATTTGCCTCAAAAATCACAAAAAACATAAAGAAGGAAGGAGAACATCTATGGAAGTTTTGGCTGAGGAATCGAACAAAGAAAAAGAGCAATCAGAAAAGGAGACAACTGAGGCCTTGATGGATGAAAAACGGGTCTATCGGCCGCTGCCCGAAATGGTAGTCAACGCTAACATCGACCCGAATGACTATGAAAACGCCGTAAAAAAGGGAAAAACAGACCTCGAAGGGTTTTGGGAAGAGGCGGCTATGGAATTGGATTGGTTCAGGAAGTGGGACAAGGTTCTTGACCGGTCTGAGGCGCCGTTTTTCAAATGGTTTGTCAATGCCAAGACCAACATAGCCTATAATGCCCTGGACAGGCATGTAAAAACCCACCGCAAGAACAAAGTGGCGCTGATATTTGAAAGCGAGTCCGGACAACGCTCGCGCATGACCTATTATGACCTGTATCGGGCCTCCAATATGGTCGCCAACGCGCTTACCTCTCTCGGTATCACAAAGGGGGACAGGGTGTCCATCTATCTCCCCAACATACCTCATATCGCCATTGCCATGCTTGCCTGCGCCAAGGTAGGCGCCATCCATAGCGTGGTTTACGCCGGGTTCAGCGCCATAGCTCTGAGGGACAGGGTTAATGATGCCGAGGCAAAAGTTATCATCACAGCAGATGGCTTTAATCGAAACGGGAAGGTTGTTAAATTGAAAGAGGTGGTAGATGACGCCATGCTTGATTGTCCCTCTGTGGAAACAGTAGTTGTGGTAAAATGGGCTGACATACCGGTCGATATGACTGACGGGCGTTATGTTTGGTACGAAGACCTGATGGAGGGAGTAAGCAAGGAATTTAAGACTGTTGAGATGGACGCAAATGACCCTCTTTTTATTCTCTACACCTCAGGAACTACCGGCAAGCCCAAGGGGGTTGTGCATTCCCATGGCGGATATATGGTAGGAGTGAACCGGTCATTGAAATGGGTGTTTGACATAAAAGAGACCGATATTTTCTGGTGCGCTGCTGATCCGGGCTGGATTACGGGGCATAGCTACATTGTTTACGCTCCACTTGTTTTAGGGACCACCACGGTCATGTACGAAGGGCATCCGCTGTTTCCCGGGCCGGATCGGATGTGGCAGATCATAGAAAAGTACGGGGTCAATATTCTCTACACAGCGCCAACCACCATCAGGATGCTTATGAGGTTTGGTTCTCAGCGTCTCAAAAAGCATAATTTGTCCACGCTCCGGCTTCTCGGTACGGTGGGCGAACCGATCAATCCTGAGGCGTGGGTCTGGTATTATAAAAACGTGGGGAACAAGAACTGTCCTGTCATGGATACCTGGTGGCAAACCGAGACAGGCATGTTTATGGTAGCACCAACGCCATGCAACGTGTTGAAGCCTGGATCTGCCTTCAAGCCTTTCCCCGGTATTCATGTGGACGTAGTTGATGCCCATGGAGAACCTGTTGAACCTGGCAAGGGAGGGCATGTGGTCGTTAAAGAGCCGTGGCCTGCCATGCTTATGACCCTTTACAAGGATCCTGAGAAATACAAAGATGTTTACTGGTCAAAAATTCCGGGGGTGTATTTGGCCGGCGACATTGCCACCAAAGACAAGGACGGTTATTTCTGGTTCCAGGGCCGATCTGATGATGTTCTCAAGATTGCCGGTCACCGGATTGGCACAGCAGAGGTCGAAAGCGCCCTGGTCAGCCATAAACATGTTGCTGAGGCTGCGTGTATCGGTGTGCCAGACAAGGTTCGTGGAGAGGTAGCACAGCTCTTTGTCATTTTAAAGGAAGGCGTCGAAGAGGATGAAGACGCCCTGGTAAACGAACTGAAAGCCCATGTCCGAAAAATGCTTGGACCCATTGTGGTCATCAAGGGAATTGATTTTAAAGACAAACTTCCAAAGACCAGGAGTGGGAAAATCATGCGCCGCGTGTTGAAAGCGCAGGAATTAGGATTAAAGGAAGGCGATCTGTCAACCCTTGAGGATTAACTGTCAGCATTTGCACGTAAAAATATAGACTTTCAGATAATTCATTTCACAAGGCTATAAGGAAAAATCTGAGTAAGTCGTGCTGATGTGTACGTCGTCGAAGATTTTGACTGATAACGCAGTGAAATTATTTATCTGAAAGTCTATAGGATTATTATGGCGATGTAGCTCAGTCGGTTAGAGCATACGGCT
>JAIVWD010000120.1:0-9118 GCA_049190315.1 Deltaproteobacteria bacterium
TAAACTGGCGGAGCGAAGCGATTTCATCATTAGTAGCCGTTCACGGTTTACAGTTATCGGTTCACGGTTGAAAAAACAGAAGGTTTATAAATATTGCACAATTTGAAATCAATATCCAAAATGCTTCGATCGTTGCATAGTTCATTGAAAAAAACTGTGAACTGTGAACCGACAACCGTGAACAGTTACTTTTATTATATCTTTTGCTGTTTGTTTATCCTTTTAATCTGCGCTGTTGGTCAATCATTTGCGCAAAACCGGTACAGCGTTAAATGGGTCGATGATGGTGATACAATTGTTCTTATGGATGGCAGGCGCGTACGATACATAGGGATAAATGCTCCTGAAATAGATCATAAGGGCAAAAAAGCAGAGTCATGCGGATATATTGCTAAAAATTATAATAAGAATATGGTGTTATCAAAAAAAGTGCGTTTAGAATTTGATAAGGAAAAACATGATCAGTATGGACGATTGCTTGCCTATGTATTTTTGGAAGATGGTACATTTGTTAACAAAGTCATGATAGAACAGGGACATGCCTATTGCCTTTACCGGGGTCCTAATAAAAGATATAATAAAAAACTGCTTGGGGCTCAAAGGGATGCGATGACAGCTAAAAAGGGGATATGGAAGAATTGGAAAGAAGAAAAGAACAGGTACTTAGGCAATAAAAAATCAAAACGATTTCATCTTGAAACATGTACTTTCGGAAAAAGAACCGGCTTTAAAAACAGAATCTTTTTTTCAAGTAAATGGGATGCTTTTTGGGAGGGGTTTGCGCCATGTAAGCGATGTATTGAATAGGTGGATAGGCTGAAGGCTGTGGGAGCTTCAGCCTTCAGCCTTCAGCCTATCCACCAAATTCAGAGCTTTTTCATAGTCATAGTTATTTATCAGGTTTTCAAGATCCTGGAAGACTGAGGTGGCAAGATGTTCTCTCAATGCTTCCACATGCTTTTTAATCTCTTCGGGTTCAGCAAGATCAAGTGCTTCTGCCAATTGCTTCAGCAAAGGCCTGAGCTGTTCCGGTGCCGCACTAATCTCCCTGCCATGCGATAATTCAACTTCAGAAGTGTCAACGAGTGATTGCAAAGATTCCTGAACCTGCTTTAAAGCAGCTTCTATCTTCTCAATCAAGAACAGGGCAGGGGGCTCTTTGCTTGCCTTCTCTAACTCATAGGCTGCCTCCTGCAAATCATCAGCACCAATGTTGGCTGAACTTCCTTTAAGGCTGTGAACCAACTGCATGAGTGACTCCCAATCCTCGCTCTCAAATGCCGACCTTATCTTACTCATGGTGTCTTTATTGCTTCCAAGAAACTTTATAAGTATGCTTTTGAAAATATCTTTGTCTATATTCAGCATCTTCAGAGCATCTTTAATGTTAATCCCGGGAAGTCGGTCAGGAAGTTCTCCAGCTTCCGCAACCACGGTCTCTTCGCCAACTGCCTCAGGCTCTTCAGCAGATATTGGCTCCTGCCGTCCCATCGACTTCCATATAATGTAAAACAGCCTCTCCTGATTTATCGGCTTGGAAATATATTCATCCATACCTGCTTCCAGACATTTCTCCTCATCACCTTTCATGGCATGGGCGGTCATAGCAATGATCGGAAGCGATTTAAATCTTGAATCCCGCCTGATTATTTTCGTAGCCTCATATCCATCCATCTCAGGCATTTGAATGTCCATTAGCACGGCATCAAAGTGACTCCTGTGGACAGCTTCAAGTGCTTCCTTACCATTTTGGGCAATTTCAACAACAATACCTGCACTTTCCAGTATTGCCAGCGCAATCTCCTGATTGGTTGGATTGTCTTCCGCCACAAGTACCCTAATACCCTTAAGACGCTTCTTATAAATAGATGCCTTTGTAGTTATACGTTTTTCCATCACTGTACCTACAAGGGCCTCTTCCCCAAAAGCATCCATTATTGCATTAAAAAGAGTTGATTGATATATGGGTTTGGTTAGAAAAACATTGATCCCGACTTTCTCAGCTTCCAGCCTTTCAGAGTTTTTTCCAAAAGCGGTCATCATAATTATCGGAATAGTCAGCTTCAGATCCTGGCGGATTCTTCTGGAAGTCTCAATTCCGTCAAGTCCGGGCATCAGCCAATCAATCATTACCAGTTCAAATGGTTTTGCCAGGCTTTGATTATCTTTTAAAATTGCCAGAGAATCTTTACCCGAAGAAACCAGCTCAACTCTAAAACCAAATGAGTTAAGTATTTTTTCCATAATCAGCCTGCTGCTGTCACAGTCATCGACAACAAGAACGTTTAAACCTTGAATGTCGGGAGGGGGTACAAACTTTTTTTGCTCTGCCGATTGCCTGCCGAAATTCGCAGTAAAGGTAAAAGTGCTGCCTTTGCCCAGTTCGCTTTCAAGCCAGATTTTGCCGCCCATCTTCTCAACCAGTTGTTTACAGATAGTTAACCCCAGACCTGTGCCTTCGTATTTTCGCGTGCTTGATGTATCAACCTGGCTGAAAGGCTTAAAAAGCTTTTTAATATCTTTCTCGGCAATTCCCACGCCGGTGTCTTTTACGAAAAATGTCAAAATAGTGTGCTCTAACGTTTTTTCTGAAGCTTTTACCCCTATTAAAACAACTCCGTCCCTGCCTGTAAACTTCACTGCATTACTTATAAGATTAGTTATAATCTGCTGAAGGCGTAAGGGATCACCTAAAAGAGCCTTTGGTGTATCAAGATCAATATCAACAACTATCTCAATTCTCTTCTCAAAAGCCTTGTTAATGAATATGTCAACCGACTTGTCAATAACCTCATCCAGCCTGAAGGGACGTGTCTCAAACCCCAGCTTATCGGCCTCTATCTTAGAAAAGTCCAGAATATCATTAATGATACCAAGCAGAGAATAGGCCGAAGATTGGATGAGTTCAAGATAATGCTCTGTCTTGGGGGGCATTTCCTCATTCAACGCGAGTTCTGTCGCAGCTATGACTCCGTGCATGGGAGTCCTGATTTCATGGCTCATGTTTGCAAGAAACTCGCTCTTGGCCACTGCGGCAGCTTCAGCAGCTTCCTTGGCTTTAATCAATTCTATCTCTGCACGTTCATGCTCAATAATCTCTTCTTGCAGTTTATTATGAGAGACTTTAATATTTCGATTAAGCTTAAGAATCATAATAATAAAGCCCGTCATAAGAAGAAATGTGATTCCTGCAATTAAAATCCAGTACCAGTACTTACTAAAAACATCAGATAAAGTTATCTTGCCTAAATCCTTGTAAGGACCGACTTTCAGCTCTTTTAAACATTCATGTACAGGCTGATAATTGAGAGGAATAGTCCATCCGCCACAGTTTGCGAGAATAGCGGCAAAAGAGTTTTCCGGCATTTGCAGTAATGCCATTGTAACTTTTTTCGCCAAATTATCAGCAGTATGTTTAAGTTTCGCAAACGGCCATTCCGGATATCCGCGAGTTGAATGCGGAAAAGGCAAATCCACCTCTTTTTCGCTGTGTTCGTGGAACACATAAAAGTCATTAATATCTATTTTATCTTCAGTGCGCATTCTTTCGAATGTATCTGCCCTGACAGTCCCAGCATCGACCTTGCCATCTCTAACAGCATATATAACTGCATCGTGAGTTCCTCCAAAGCGAAGTTCTTTAAAGTCTTTATATGGATTAATTCCGCAATCCTTTAATTCACGCCATGCCATCCTCCAGCCGCCTAAAGAAGACTCTTCAACAGCCATAAAAGTTTTATTCTTTAGATCACTAAGGCGCCTCATATCGCTACGATCCTTCTTGCAGAAAATCACACCCCAGTAGTTTGAGTAATAGCAATAGCCGCTAAGACATCTGTTCATTAATGTTGCAATACGGTTAATTCCACTTTTGTATTCCAACTCAACATAAATCGATGAGTTGGCTAAAACAAAATCTATTTCATCATTTTCAACAGAAGCATAGATTTGCTCATGATCAAGGGGTATGATTTCAAAAGTTTTTCCTGGAATATTATCAGAAAGATAATCAGCGGTCGGCGACCATTCTTCCAGGCACCTCTCCGCTCCTCTTTTTGCCAAAACACCTATTTTAACCACGCTCTCGTCACCGAGGCAGATATTGTGTGTTGGCAAAATCAATGATAATAAAACAAATAAACCGATAATATTGAATCGTTTAATAATCATTTATAAAATGCTTCTTGTTTCTTAAGGCAATGTATATTAGTAACTACTTAGGTGTTTAGGCTGAAGGTTGTCAGGGAGCTTTAGCCTTCAGTCTATCTAAATTGCATAATATAAAGAGAAGAGCAATAAATATGAGTATCTGGGATCGAAAAAAACCTTCTTTTGGCTTTATTTCTACAAGATTTGCAGGGCTGGACGGAGTTTCACTTGAAAGTAAAAAATGGGCGGAAGTCCTTACCTCAAAGGGTTGCTCCGTGTATTATATGGCAGGAGAGCTTGATACGGATCCTTCAATTTCTTACCTGGCGCCTAAAGCTCATTTTAAACACGAAGAAATTTTAAAATTATACCAAGCTATATTTGTTGAAAAAAAACGAACTTCTGAAATCAGCAGGAAAATTCAGCAAATAAAAGAAGAACTGAAAGAAGAGATTAAAAAATATCATTCTAAGTTTGGATTTGAAATTCTCATAGTACAAAATGCCCTGGCAATTCCTGTAAATATTCCATTGGGTCTTGCAATAACTGAGTTTATAATAGAAACCGGAATTCCAACAATTGCCCACCATCATGATTTTTTCTGGGAAAGAGATAGATTTAGCAGCCCTGTTGCTTCAGATTATTTAAGATCCGCTTTTCCACCTGTTCATCCTAAGATTCAACATGTGGTAATTAATTCAATTGCAGGACATAAACTTGCCAGTTTTACAGGAGCCAGTTGGACATTAATACCAAATATCGTTGATTTTAAAATACTGCCTCCGAAAATAGATGATTTCAACAGAGACCTGAAAAAAGAAATCGGCCTTGATGATGACGCTTTTCTTGTCCTTCAACCAACAAGGGTTGTTTCAAGAAAAGGAATAGAAATATCATTAGAGCTTGTAAAAAGGCTTGATTATCCTAAGGCTTCTCTTGTGATAACTCACAAAGCCGAAGATGAAGGGCAAGATTATTTAATGCGGATAGAAGAATTCGTAAAACTAATAGATGTTGACCTTAAAATAATCTCGGACAGGATAGGCTTTGAAAGAGGTTTTGACGAAAATGGCAGGAAAATCTTTACATTATGGGATGTTTATCAACATGCGGATCTTATAGCTTATCCGTCAGTATATGAAGGTTACGGCAATGCATTCGTCGAATCAATCTATTTCAGAAAACCTATAGTGATTAACAGGTATTCAATTTTTGTAGCTGACATAGAACCAAAAGGTTTTGATGTTATTTCTTTTGATAACTATATAACAAAACAGACAATAAAGAAAATTAATAATCTTCTAAACGATTCTGAACAAATGGCTCAGGTGGCTGAAAAAAATTATATGCTGGGATGGCGTTATCTTTCATATGAAATGCTGGAAGAAAAGATAGAACAATTGTTGATTAATCATTATGGATCATGACAAATTTAGGAATTTAGGAATTGAAGGTATTTTATTGATTTTAATTCCCTAATCCCTAAATTCCCATCTTAAAATGATTTTATAGCCTCTTCTTTTGTGTCAAAAATTTCAATTATTCGATCAATTCGAACAAGCTCGAACAGCCTGCGGACCGGTTCTTGTACTCTGCACAGCTTGAGAGTTCCATTTGAACTCTTCAACTGCCTGAGGTAAGATAGCAGGGTTCCGCATCCGGAACTGTCCATAAATTTTATTTGACTTATTTCAAACACAACCTTGTTGTTTTTTTCAAGTATGGGAGCCGTGGCTATTTTAAATTCTTCAGCATTGCTTGCATCCAGAACTTCTGTCAGCACTGTTACAACTGTCACATCGCCAATTTTTTCCGTGCTTAATTCCATGTTAATCTCCTCTGGTTAGCTTAATTTTCAGGCAGGCGCAATTTCTCCCTTTTTCATCACGTGAATATACCACTTCATCTACGGTATGAGAAATGATATGAAGACCGAATCCACCACTTTGTGATCCGTCAAATACCGGCAGTGGAACCGACTTTGGATCAAACTCTTTGCCCCAATCGTAAAATTGAAGAACAATTTTGTCATCCAATAGCAGGGCATTTATTTGAATTTGTTCACCAGTATGTTCACCATATGCGTGTTTAATGATGTTGGCCGTAACTTCGGTAACAGCTAATTCGATCAAGTTTATGCGGTTGTTATCAAGAGGAAGACCCGGGATACCTTCACAAAAATTCCGAACAAAGTCTCGAACTCGTGCCAGTTCTATCAGATCGTTCTTAATTTCGAGTTTTGCTTTATCTAACAGAGCCTGACCCGTAGATTTTTTCTCAATACCGACCAATACGCACGTGAGGTCATCATCAAAAATGTCGGATTGTGAAAATGCAACAACATCTTTTCGGATAATATTTATAAGCTCCTTGGGTTCAATTATTGCGTTTTTTTGCACAAAATCGACCAGACGTTTCTCGCCATACAAAACACCATCCTGGTTTTTGGCTTCTGTCAGGCCGTCCGAGTAAAAGACAAAGAGATCTCCTGGTTTGAAAGACACCAAAGTCTGCTTGAAAGGTTCCTGTTCAGGAAAGCCCAGTGGCATGTTTACTCCCCGAAGCAGACTGCATCTGTTTGAATCAGCATGAAAGTGGATAGTTCGCATATGGCCGCAATCAACAAAACTAAGCAGATATTTTGCCATATCAAATCGAGCATAACATAAGGTAACAAAAGTTTCTATATCTTCCAGTTGATCAATCATGCTGGAATGGACTGATGAAATAATTTTTTCAGGATCGGGAAATTCTTTTTTGTCAGTCAGGCGAATCAGTTCATTTAGGACGCGCAAAAAATGACTTTTTATGGCTGCTCCCAACAAAGCTGCCGGAATTCCCTTGCCCATGACATCTCCAACCACGAGATCAAAACACTGGTTGTTAAGTTTAAAAAAGTCATAGAAATCGCCATCGACTTTTTGTGAAGGAATCGTCAACTGAGCTATCTGTATTCCATTAATATCGCATGGCGGTTTACCAAGCAGAAGAGTTCTCTGGATTTTGGAGGCGATATATATCTCATGCTCACGCGCCTTTTTTAAAGACAGATGTGTTCTGACCCTTGCTTTTACTTCTGCTGTATGAAAAGGCTTGGTGATGTAATCCAGAGCGCCTGCTTCAAACGCTCTGGTTTTGTGCGCTGTTTCAGTCATCGCAGTGATAAAAATTACTGGAATGTCTTTTGTTCGAGTGGCTGCTTTCAGCCTGGTACACACCTCGTATCCATCCGCCCCAGGCATCATGATGTCCAGAAGGATCAGGTCGGGGAGGATCGAGAGGGCGGTGTTCAAACCTTCCTCCGCGTTGGAGATGGCGATGACGCTGTACTCTTTCTGACGCAGGAAGTGCTCGAGGGATTTGGCGGTTATCTTTTCGTCGTCGATCACCAGGATGGTGGGCCGGGTCTTGTCCGGTTTGCGGCGGGCCTGGGGTGCCGGTTCCCTTTTCTTCTTCAGGGTCGGCCAGGACTTCCGGCATCTGTCCAGCTCGATGATCAGCTGCTCCAGGGTGCCGAGCTCATGCTGCAGGCAGTCGATCTCCTTGGCCGTCCACTCGATGGTGGCCGCATCTCCCGCCTCTTCCAGGCGCTCTTTTTCTTTCCCGGCCAACTCCAGGACGTCTTCGATGTTGGCGATGGTCAGCTCCACCAGTTTGTTGAGCTTGACCTGATTCTGACGGATGCCCCAGAGCAGTTTCCTGTATCTCGTCGTCAGAGGTTCCTGGGGCTTATCCCGGTCTTTGCTGGAGGCCGACATCTTCCCCATCTTATAGATTTATGGTTTTTTTGGCAAGCCCGGTGCCGCAGGACCAAGGAACGTTGTCGCCTCTGCCACCGTCTCGATCTTCCGGCGTGTGAAGAAGACCGGGAAGTACTTGCCCTGCGACCAGATCTCGAACAGGTCCCGGTAGTGCGGAGACCCGGGATCTCCGGACTGTCCCGGTGAATTGGTGCCCAGCGAGAGGTCCCAGTCCGAAAGATCGACGATGATGCGGAAGCTGGCGCCGGAGGTCTGGTTGAACCCGCCCGAGGTCTGGTTGACGGTGTCGCCGTTTCCCCCACGGGGACGGGGGCCGATGTCCAGCCGGGCCCGGAGTTCCGGCCGCACGGCGTCACTCAGCAGGTGGCGGATCCGGATGTGGTGGAACCGCTCCTGGCCGTAGTGCCATCCTTCCATATCCGGGCCGAGGCGTGTGCCGAGGTCACGGACCGCCTCTTCCAGGGCCCGCAGCAGCAGCGCATCGCGACCCTTCAGGGGATCTTCACCGAAGCGCCCGTCCGGAGAAACCAGCCAGGCGATTATCTTGGTCAGGGGCGGGCGGGGAGAGGACCCCTGGTCCTGCCCGGAGAGGGAGATCACTCGGACGTGTGCGGAGAGCCGCCGCTGCCAGCTCTGGTACACGGCCGCGGCCGTGGAGTCCGGGGCCATCCGGAAGTCCCATGCGCCGAGGGCATCCAGGGCTTTCTGCACGGCCGCATCTCTGCCGCGCAGACCCCGCAGAAGCGGGACCAGCGCTCGGGCCGGGAGGGAAACCACGTCGTGCTGGAGCTGCATCATGTCGGTCCGCGTGAATTTCCGGCCGGAGCCCAGCACCTCCTGGATGCGGGCCTGGCGGAAGGGCGCCGCCCACTGGAAACCCACGGCATAGGGATAGCCGGGCGGGATGTTGTCTTGGTTGGCCGTGGAAAAATATCCCCCGGGCGGGTTGAAGACATGGGGCAGGGCCCGGATGGGCAGGTAGCCGTCCCATTCGCAGCGGCCGTCGCCCGGGACCGGAAGCAGCCCGTCCCAATCGGGCCTGAGTGGCGTGATGCCGACCGCCTGCCAGCCGATGTTGCCTTCCCTGTCGGCCCACACCTTGTTCTCCGAGGGATTCCGGCAAAGGGCCAACCCTTGTGTACAATCTTTCGATATCAGATCCGATAAGATCCCGGACACGTCGTTCAGTCTGTGACGCGACCTTGTCC
>JAIVWD010000121.1:0-9067 GCA_049190315.1 Deltaproteobacteria bacterium
CTATATAATACCTAAATTGAGCGATTTTTTACTCGACTTGCACCAATCTCTTGCGCATCAAGGACTTGCGAAAAGTCTCGACATATCCATTGGTATGCCTGCGCTTTTCGCAAACCTTGCTGCATCAAGATCTTAGCACATTTCTTCGCAAAAAATCGCTCAACTTAGGTTATAGAAAATCTGAAGCAACTGTTTCCTGAGTTCGAAGAGTTGCCCCATAACGACACACTGATGCGTTTGTTAGAAAGGATTGATATATCTGAAATTGAGAAGGCGCAACTTGATATGGTCAACAGTTTGATTCGCAAAAAGAAATTTATTCGATATCTGATTAATGGCCGTTACCCTGTTGCAATCGACAGGACCCAAAAGTTTGTTCGCAGCTGCCTGTGGAGCGAAGAATGTCTGGAGCGCGAAGTAAAAAAAGGCGATAGTCGTGAGAAGCAATATTACGTCTATGTTCTGGAAGCGAGTCTTGCGTTTCATAATGGCATGACTATACCGTTGATGAGTGAATTTTTAAGTTACACGGAAGGTGATACTGATACAAACAAGCAGGACTGCGAACTCAAAGCATTTAAAAGACTTGCCAGGCGTTTGAAATCTACATTTAAACGACTGCCTGTGATGGTGCTTTTGGACGGACTTTATCCCAATGGACCAGTTATGGAAATATGCCGCAAAAACAATTGGGATTTTATGATTGTGTTGCAGGATAAAAGCCTTCCCAGTGTTTGGGAGGAATATGAGGGCTTAAAAAAACTTTTACCCGAAAATTGCCACAGAAGAAAGTGTAGTAACAGGAAACAGTATTTTAAATGGGTAAACGATATCGAGTATTACTATGATGTCTTCAAAAAGCAGATAGTGCATGTTGTTGTCTGTGAAGAGAGCTGGAAACAAGTGGATAAAGATACTGGCGAGATCATAACCAAAACCTCCAGGCACGCCTGGATATCCGGCAAGCCTTTGGAACCGGCAAATATCCACGAACGCTGTAATTTGGGTGCGCGCCATCGCTGGAATATTGAATCTGAACTACTGGCAGAAAAACGCCAGGGCTATCAGTATGAGCACTGCTTTTCATATGATTGGAATGCTATGAAGGGATATCACTATTTAATGCGAATTGGACGGACGATAAACGTACTGGCTCAATATTCTGAAAGCCTTGTTCAGATATTTATTGAAAAGGGAGTGCGTGGTTTTATAAGTTTTGTCTGTGAAACTTTAACTGGGCCATGGCTGGATATTAACTGGGTGAAGGCACGTCTGAAGCAAACCTATCAACTGCGTTTGATATAAGCAGAATTAACCACCTCGATATCCTTCAAATACTGAAAGGTTTGAAGCAAAATGCCCTTTTGCAACAAATTTGATTAAACATCGAGCAAGTTTGTCGCTTAAAGCAGTTTTTTACGAATAATTGAGTTTGTTTTGGTAAAAAATAGCCGAAACATGGCGGTAATCCCTTTTTAAAAAACTCATGCGTCAGGGCTGGGTTCAACAACTTAATCTTGACACCTATTTATAAATTGGTTAATAAATCCAGCTTAACTTTTTTTGTAACAGTTCAGCCACAAGACACTAAGACGCCAACTTGAGACCTTTGAAAAATTTTATAGTTTTCGTTCGGGCACCAATTATCTGAAAATCTATATTTTAAAACGGACATTGAGTGGAAATGGATAAAACAAGCGACACAATTGAGAAACGAAGGAAAAAACTATCTGAGTTAAAAGACAATGATATCAATCTGTTCCCGAATGATTTTATTGTTTCGCATACTGTTGAGGATTTGAGAGATGCCATAGAAGAGTCACAGCATTCGATTAAAGAAGATGCTGTCTTTATTGTTGCAGGCCGAATGATGGCAATTAATCGTTTTGGAAAGGCATCTTTTATCAGGTTCAGGGATAGAACAGGACAGTTCCAGGCATATATTAGAAAAGATAAAATAGGTGATCAGGCTTACGATATCTTTAAAAAGCTGGATATCGGTGATTTTGTGGGCCTGAGAGGAGGCGTTTTCAAAACCAGAACCGGCGAGTGGACCCTTATGGCTGATGAGCTGAAGCTTATCACAAAGGCAATAAGGCCTCTTCCGGAAAAATTTCACGGCCTTAAAGATCCTGAAAAGCGCTATCGCCGGCGCTATCTTGATTTAATTATGAATTCGAATGCGCGTGAAATATTTATAAAAAGAAGCCGGATAATTCAGGCTGTACGTACATTTTTTCTTGACAGGGATTTTCTGGAGGTAGAAACTCCTATGATGCAGCCTATCCCGGGCGGGGCAGAGGCTACACCATTTATAACTCACCATAATGCACTTGGTATGGATCTTTTTCTGCGCATTGCCCCTGAGCTGTATTTAAAACGACTTGTTGTGGGTGGTTTTGAAAGGATTTTCGAGATAAACAGAAATTTCAGGAATGAAGGGATTTCAACCAAGCATAATCCTGAATTTACAATGCTGGAGTTCTATCAGGCATATGCAACCCACGATGACCTTATGGATTTGACAGAAGAAATGTTCGGTTACATGGCCAGGGAGGTTACAGGGTCAACAAAGATAACCTACCAGAACAACGACATCGATTTAGGGGGCAAGTGGAACAGGATGACCCTTGCATATGCTTTGGAGACAATTGGAGGCATAGATCCCGGTCTTTTAAAAGATAAAGAAAAACTCCTTGAATTTGCTTCTTCAAAGTCAATCAAAATTACAAAAACCAAGTATCTCGGAAAAGTAATATCAAAGCTGTTCGATGTTCTGGTGGAGCCAAAATTAATACAGCCGACATTCATAACAGGATATCCTGTAGAAATTTCTCCCCTTTCCAGAAAGAACGAAAAGGATAGCGAACTTACAGACAGGTTTGAACTTTTCATTGCAGGGCATGAAATTGCCAATGGATTTTCGGAGATCAATGATCCTGAGGATCAAAAAAATCGGTTCCTCCAGCAGGTTGCAGACAGAGAGGCGGGTGATGAGGAAGCGCACTTTATGGATGAAGACTACATAGAAGCGCTTGAATACGGTATGCCACCGGCTGCAGGCGAGGGAATAGGAATAGACAGGGTTGCTATGCTCCTCACAGATTCCGCCTCTATCCGTGAAGTTATTCTTTTTCCACATATGAAGCCAAAAGGTTGAAAAGACAGTGCCTAAAGTATATTAAAGTATATTAAAGTGCCTAAAGTTAAGGAATTCTGCCATTTTATATAGATTCCTTCAGTCATCAATGCACAAAGAAGAAGCAACTCCTGTAACCCTGGATTATCAATTAGCACGCCGAAGGCGTACCATAACTTTAGGCACTTTAATATACTTTAGGCACTTTAGGCACTGTTTTTTCTTTAGGCACTCGTAATTTGTAAAGTGAGTTAATTCAAAGAATACAAGAAAAAATAGCAAAACATATGTTGAAAAGCGGAATTTATTATGTCTTTTGAATTTTTCATAGGAAGTCGCTATCTCAGGACTAAACAAAAACAAGCCTTTATTTCGCTGATCACCGTTCTTTCCATAGCGGGCGTTACAGTTGGCGTTATGGCCCTGATTGTAGTAATTGCCGTCATGACCGGCTTTGAATACGACCTTAAATCACGCATACTTGGAGTGGAGTCGCATATAGTCATTATGCGCCATAACGGCCCTTTTTCCGAATATCGCAACATTCTGGAACATGTGGAAAATACCGACGGAGTTGAAGCAGCCACTCCTTTTATTAATTCCCAGGTTATACTTCGTTCATCATTATCGCTATCAGGCGCTGTTTTAAGAGGAATAGATCCTGATTCAGCGGACAGAGTTATAAAAAATCTCGACAAGGCTTCCCTGAAAAATCTTAAAGGAACGGATCAAAGAAAAAGTACATCCATCGCCATGCCGGGTATAATTTTAGGCAAAGAACTTGCTAAAAATTTAGGAGTAATGCAGGGCGACCCTGTCCATCTGATATCGCCGAGGGGAATGATTTCTCCAATAGGGCACATACCGACGATGAAACGGTTTAAGGTGGCAGGCTTATTCGAGTCAGGCATGTATGAATATGACAGATCACTGGCTTACATACATATAAAAGATGCCCAGAAAATTTTGCGCATGGGAGATTCTGTAAACGGAATTGAAGTCCGTGTTAACGACATTTACAATGCCAGAAATATTGCGGTCGGGATAGTCAAAGAACTTGGCTTTCAGTACTGGGCAAGGGACTGGATGCAGATGAATCAAAACCTGTTTTCAGCACTCAAGCTGGAAAAAACGGTTATGTTTATTATTCTGGCACTTATTGTTCTTGTTGCGGCCTTTAACATTGCCAGCACGCTCATCATGATGGTTATGGAAAAGACCAAGGACATTGCTATCTTAAAAGCCATGGGCGCCACAGATAAAAGTATTAGAAAAATTTTTGTCTTTAAAGGTGTAGTAATAGGATCTATAGGAACCATTTTTGGAGTGTGCCTGGGATTTATTCTGTGTACAGTGCTAAAGTATTACCAGTTCATCGAACTTCCAGGCGATGTATACTATATTACAACCCTCCCCGTAAAACTTGAGCTTTTAGATGTTGTTATGATAGCCTCTGCAGCAATGGCAATCAGTTTTTTAGCAACAATCTATCCCGCAAGGCAGGCATCCAAACTTGATCCTGTTGAGGCAATCCGTTATGGTTAACAGCGATTCTGTTTCAGATCATTTGATAGCCGCCAGAGACATCTGTAAAAATTTCGACAATGCCGGCGCCCGTATCGAAATCCTGAAAGATTTATACTTTAATCTGGATATTGGTGAAACAATAGCTGTTGTTGGTGCATCCGGAATTGGAAAGTCGACTCTTCTACATATATTAGGCACTCTTGACCGGCCTGACAGCGGAAATCTTTTTTTTAAAGGAGATGATGTTTTTCTCTTTGACAATGATAAATTAGCTCGATTTCGCAACGAATTTGTCGGCTTTGTTTTCCAGTTTCATCATCTTTTGCCGGAGTTCAGTGCTATTGAAAATACAATGATGCCCGCGCTTATCAAGGGTCTCAGTAAAGATAGTTCCAGTAAGGCTGCGGAGGAAATACTGGTAAGGGTTGGATTAAGAGACAGGCTTTTTTACAGGGTAGGAAAACTATCCGGAGGCGAACAGCAGAGGGTTGCTCTGGCAAGGGCATTAATCCTCAGACCCGCCATTCTTTTTGCCGATGAGCCTACCGGTAATCTTGACAAAAAAAACAGCGAACAGGTTCACGAACTTCTTTTGGAGCTGAATCAAGAACTTCGGATGGCACTGGTTGTGGTAACACACAACCTGAAGCTTGCATCGTGCATGTCGCAGAGGCTGACCATTATTGACGGAAAACTTGTGAAAACGAAATAAGGAGGCAAGTAAAAATAAGTTGTACGGATTGCGCCGAAATTTTGTTTGTTTTCAAGGCGCGTTAAGGCACGCATAACGAGTTATGTAAGTCTTGACGCAACACAGAAAACAAGCAAAAGGACAAGCGAGATGTGTAAGTTGTTTT
Source organism: Deltaproteobacteria bacterium (assembly GCA_049190315.1). Lineage (GTDB taxonomy): Bacteria > Desulfobacterota > Desulfobacteria > Desulfobacterales > ETH-SRB1 > B13-G4. The sequence continues at coordinate 5,524 of JAIVWD010000121.1, forward strand.
TACTTAACGACTAAGTGTTCTCTATGCAAAAATATTTAAACCTGCTTATAATGGCAATAATTTTATTTCTTCCGGCCGGAGTATATTCTCTGGAAACAGTTCGAGTCTTAGTGCTGCCTTTTGAAATTCATTCACAACAAGACCTGTCATATCTTAAAACTGAAATCCCTGGGGTATTAAAAAACCATTTTAAACAGAACGGCGCTATTGTAATAGAAATCGACAGCATCCCGGATTTTTCATTGGAAAATCAGCCAAAAAGCGTAGCCGGAATGAGAAATTTAGGCATTAAGAGCGGAGCTGATTATGTTGTCTGGGGAAGCCTGACCTGGCTGGGACAAAAATTCAGCATAGACGCAAAAATGCTGGAATCTTTTAATAATGAGCCGCCAACCATTTTATTTGTTGAAGGAAAAGGCGTAGAAAATCTGTTCGGAAGCGTAAAAAAACTTTCAGAAAACCTTGGTATTAGAATTTTCAAGCATGAAAAAATTGCCGCAGTGCTTGTTGAAGGAAATAAACGTATAGAAACGGATGCCATAAAAAAATACATAAAAACAAAACAGGGCGACATCTTCAATGCCAAAAAGATTTCAGAGGACTTAAAGTCTGTATATTCAATGGGTTATTTTGAAAACATCAGGATTGAGTCTAATGATAAACCTGAAGGAAAAATAATTATATTCCAAGTCAAAGAAAAACCGACTATCAGGGTAATCAACATTAAAGGCAACAAAGTTTATGAAGATGAAGAAATAAAGGAGTATTTAAACATCAGGACGGGCTCAATATTAAATATATTTAAGATAAACAGTAATATCAAACGGATAGAAGAACTGTACAAGGAAAAGAACTATCATAATATTAAAGTGGATTACGATTTAAAGCAACTTGAACACAATCAGGCAGACCTTGAGTTTATCATTGAGGAAGGCGAAAAAGTTCAAATAAAAAAAATAATATTTGAAGGGAACAATGCATTTGACAGTGACAAACTTAAGGGCCTGATGAGAACGTCGGAAAAGGGTTTTTTTTCGTGGCTGACTTCATCCGGAGAGCTGAATATAGAAGATCTTAATCAGGACATTGCCAGGCTTTCGGCTTTTTATAATAATAACGGATATATACATGCCAGGATCGGAGAGCAGCAGATCGAATATAAGGACAAGTGGATATATATTACGATAAAAATAGATGAAGGACCACGGTTCAAGGTTGGAAGGGTTGATATCGAAGGAGACATAGTTCTGTCAAAAGAAGAATTAGCCAAAAAACTCAAGATAAAAAAAGAAGAGTTTTTCAACCGTGAAGTTGTTCGAAATGATGTGCTTGCCCTCACAGATATATACTCTGACGAAGGATATGCATACGCGGAAATAACGCCACGTATTGACAAAGATTTTGATCAACTTTTGGTAAACATCATTTATGTCATTAAAAAAGGCAAACAGGTATATTTTGAAAAAATTATTATTGCCGGAAACACAAAAACAAGGGATAAAGTCATACGCCGCGAACTTAAGGTTTATGAGCAGGAACTTTTCAGCGGACGTCGATTAAAAAGAGGGATGCGTAATCTCTACCGGCTTGATTTCTTCGAGGACATTAAGGTTAATACAATAAAGGGAAGCTCAGATGACAGGATGATATTGAAAATCGATGTTTCTGAAAAGCCGACCGGCACTTTCAGTTTTGGGGGCGGTTACAGCAGCGTTGAAAATATGTTTCTCATGGCGTCCATATCCCAGAGGAATCTTTTCGGACGCGGCCAGATTCTAAAGCTGAAAGGAGAAATCGGCGGAAGAACAAACAGATACACCTTAAGTTTTACAGAACCATGGCTTTTTGATATTCCATTATCAGCCGGTTTTGATCTTTACAACTGGGATAGAGATTACGATTCATACGATAAGAACAGTACAGGCGGTGGTGTGAGGCTTGGCTATCCGATCTATGATTTTACAAGGCTTTACTTGTCATATAAATATGAGATCGGCGACATTTCCAATATTGATGCGGACGCTTCAAAAAATATCAGGGAAATGGAAGGCAAAAATGTTTTAAGCAGTATATCCACTATACTGCGTTACGATTCGAGGGACAGGATTTTTAATCCAACGGAAGGCCAGAATCACAGTATAAGTATGGAATATGCGGGTCTCGGCGGTGATATCGGCTTTACAAAATATTTGGCGGAAACAGGCTGGTATATACCTCTGTTCTGGGGAGCAGTTGGTTTTATGCATGGTGAAATAGGCTATGTAAAAGAAAGTTCCGGAAAAAAACTCCCGGATTACGAACGCTTCTATCTTGGCGGCATGAATTCAATGCGCGGATTTGACTGGCAGGATATTCATGTTACAGATGAAGATGGCGCTGAGATCGGAGGAGAAACATATGTCCAGTTTAACATCGAATTTGTATTTCCTTTAATCGAAAAAGCAGGAATCGTCGGTGTTATATTTTATGATACCGGCAACGTATATGAGTCTGCTGGAAGCATAAAACTGGGTAATATGCGACAAAGCGCCGGATACGGCTTTAGATGGTATTCTCCCATAGGTCCTATCCGCCTTGAAAATGGATATATACTGGATCCTGAAGAGGGAGAGGATACTGGCGGTCGCTGGGATTTTACAATGGGAGCGGCGTTTTAATTTAAAAAAGTGCCTAAAGTGAGCTAAAGTGCCTAAAATGCCTAAAGTTGGGGTACGCCTTCGGCGTGCTATAGATTTTCAGGGCTTGGTTATAAGTTCAGATAGAAACAAAATGAGCAAAGTTGTATGGTGAAAAAAATTAAAATTGGCAGCGCCCAAGGCGCATTCATTAACTTTAGGCACTTTAATATACTTTAGCTCACTTTAGGCACTTAAATTTATTCATAGGAGGATAAAATGCAAACCGCAAAAATAGCTTCTGCTGCTGCAATCTTGTTTTTGTTTTCACTTACTGTTTCATATGGTGCGGATGTCGCCAAGATTGGAGTGGTTGATTTTCAGAGAATTCTCGAGGTATCAAGTGCCGGCAAATCCGCACAGACCGAAATCAAAAGCCGGGGAGAAAAGATGGAGGCTGATCTCAAGGAAAAAGGAACCGAATTAGAAGAATTAAAAAAGAGACTTGAGCGCGAAGTCCTGGTTATGAGCAAAGAAATGCGCGAAGAAAAAGAACGTGAATTCAGGATTAAGATTAATGATTTTAAATCGCTTGAAAAAAAATATAAAGAAGAATTCAAGGTTTTAAACAACAGGCTTGTCAATCGTATAAAAAAAGATCTTTTTGAACTTATTGAGGAAATGGGAAAAAAAGAAGGATATCTCCTTATTCTTGAAAAACGGGAAGCCGGCATTTTGTATTCACCTACTGTAATAGATATAACAGACAAACTGATCCCGCTATACAATGAGAAGGTTGCACGGCAGGCTAAAAAGATTGTTGATTGATGACTGTTGATTGATGACTGATGACTGATGACTGTTGACTGATGACTGATGACTGATGACTGATGACTGTTGACTGATGACTGATGACTGAAGGTATTTTA
>JAIVWD010000122.1:0-9016 GCA_049190315.1 Deltaproteobacteria bacterium
TGTAACTCTTGAACAATATGCGGGGTGGTTTTAGCGCTGTTAATCATTTCATCAATAAGCGCTTCATCGTAATCAAAGATTGGCTCATTTTCCGTTTGAAGCTTCCGGATAAATTCCAGGCGGGTATATCCAGCAAGTTCTGCGGCTTTCCCCAGGCTTAATTTATGCTTTCGATATAATTGGATGGCATGCTGAAAAAGCATTTCTTTAATAAAGGTGGTTTTGCTTTCCTTTAGTGAGAGCAGGATAGAATCGTCTATCTGTAGTCGCATTTCTGTCAACATATCTTTTCCTTTCCTAAGGGATTTGCTCAAAAATCCATACCAAATTAGCTGGTTATGGTCAACAGAAAACCACCTTGCCCGGGCTGGCTGTTGGATAGTTTTGAGAAGGATGATTTTGGCTTCAAGACCGCCGTCCTCAGTGGCATCCCTCAAGCGGGTCGGAACGATGTATTGCTGCAGATCAAAGTCCCTTAGCAACTCGGCGGGCAGTTCATCTACTGATAGATCTATTCCACTTTTGAAAGATTCACCGAAAGTCGCCATATCACCAGTCAGTGGCAGGATTGCACAAGGAGCCCTAAGACCGGGCATGGCTTCAATGGCATAAAGTGGTATTGATAATATTGAGTCGGTATATGATAAGGGATGAAGAGAAAATCTGATTCCAAACGACATTTTTTTCAGAAAGGAAAAGTCTCAGACTTTTAAGCGTGCCGGTTTTACCTGCTTTTACTTCAACAGGCAGAATCTGTTCACCTTTTTGCCAAAGATAATCAACTTCTGCTGCGCTCCCCCTTGCCAGTAAAAAAGACGGGTTTGTCAATATGTGGGTGCTATTTTAGACTGTTTTGTCCAAATAACAGTGGTGTTCCTTTTGGGGCGGCCTAAAAAATGAAAAAAGGCTAACCTTTTGGTAACTACTCAGGTGGATAGGCTGAAGGCTGAAGACTGTTAGGAAAAAGCGCATTTTGAAGCCATGTTTGGTGCAAGAATCAAATATTTCCGCGAAAGTACGGCAATCGTACTCTTCTGACCCCTTCAGCCTAAACAGCTTCAGCCTGACTACGTGAGTAGTCACACCTTTTGAATTTATTGGCGGGGACGACGAGACTTGAACTCGCGACCTCCGGCTTGACAGGCCGGCGCTCTAACCAAAGCTGAGCTACGCCCCCAAAATGAGACCTTTGCAAAACGCCCCCTTTTGCCCAATTTCGGCGTCAGGCTCAAATTTTAAGCCTCGAAATACTCGATGTATTCCTGCATTTAAAATTTTCGCCTTCCTTGAACTTGAACAAAATTGAACATTTTTCAAAGGTCTCAAAATAGAAGGTTTTTATATCGTTATTCCTGCTAAAATCGTTATAAATTTATGGTAGGCGGAACAGGGCTTGAACCTGTGACCCTCGGCTTGTAAGGCCGATGCTCTCCCAACTGAGCTACCCGCCCGAACGGTCTTATTCTAATATCTTTTTCAAAAAAGAATTTTAAGTACTAATTATTTAGCGTTATGTCAAGGTTAAACCTAAGATTAAATAATAGCTGTTTCCTGATCGAATTTTTTTGACTTTGGTATCATCATTTCAAAAGGAATATCATCTTTCTTGAAAAGTGTATCTCCCTCATTAAGTATCAGAGAATAAGACAAAACATCATCCATATGATCCGCCAGAACAATGTCTATCTGCTTTAATATTATAGAGGGTATTTCCTTTATATCGTTTTCGTTTTCTTTGGGAATAATTACTTTTTTAATTCCCCCTCTATGGGCAGCCAGAATTTTTTCTTTTAATCCTCCAATTGCGAGGATTCTTCCACGTAGAGTGATTTCTCCGGTCATGGCAATATCCCGGTAAACAGGCCTTTTCGTTAGAGCTGAGACTATGGACGTGCATATGGAAATGCCTGCAGAAGGGCCGTCCTTTGGTATGGCTCCTTCAGGAACATGTATATGAATATCATACTTTTTATAAAACTCGTTATCAATCATAAGTCTATCGGTGCGTGAGCGAACATAGCTTACGGCAGCCTGGGCGGATTCTTTCATTACATCCCCCAGTTTGCCGGTCATGATAACCTTACCCTTACCAGGCATAATCAAAGTTTCAATACAAAGCAGATCACCACCCACCTGTGTCCAGGCAAGCCCTGTAACGATACCTATCTGATCCTTTTCCTCTACCTGGCCATGTCTGAAGCGAGGCGGCCCAAAGTATTTTTGCAGAGATTTTTCTGTTATATTAAATGTGTTTTTATCTTTATTTTTTACAACCTTACGTGAAATCTTGCGACATATGGAAGCGATCTCACGTTCTAAATTCCTTACGCCTGCTTCACGAGTGTAAAACCGTATAATTGAATAAATTGAGTTTTTAGAAAATCCTATATTTTTACCTTCAAGCCCGTTCATTCTTATTTGTTTAGTTATAAGAAAATCCTTGGCTATATGATATTTTTCAAATTCAGTATAGCTTGACAGGCGTATAATTTCCATCCTGTCCTGAAGAGGAAGAGGTATCTCCGGCAAGGTATTTGCGGTTGTGATAAAAAGAATATCTGTAAGATCATAGTCCACATCCAGGTAATGATCATTAAAGCTGAAATTTTGTTCCGGATCAAGTACCTCAAGAAGAGCGGCTGAAGGGTCGCCACGAAAATCCATACTCATTTTATCTACTTCATCGAGACAAAATACAGGATTATTTACGCCGACTTTTTTCAGGGACTGAATGATTTTACCGGGCATTGCGCCTATATAAGTACGCCTGTGTCCACGAATTTCCGCTTCATCTCTGACGCCTCCCAGTGAAAGACGAATAAATTTTCTTCCTGTAGCTCTTGCAACAGATTTGGCAAGTGAAGTCTTCCCAACACCAGGAGGGCCGACAAAACAAAGTATAGGACCGCGTACCTTTTTGACAAGTGCCTGGACTGCAAGATATTCAAGTATGCGTTCCTTTGGTTTCTCAAGACCGTAATGATCTTCATTTAGAATTTTCTCTGCTTCATCAAGATTATTAAGCACCCTGCTGCGGTCAAACCAGGGAAGACTTATCATCCATTCAATATAATTTCGAACTACTGTTGCTTCAGCCGACATCGGGGTCATCATCTTGAGTTTTCTGAGCTCTTGCCTTGCTTTAGCTGCCGCCTCCTTAGACATTCTCTTCCGTTTGATCTGTTTTTCAAGTTCTTTGAGTTCGTCACTTGGGCCTTCTTCAGCTCCCATCTCCTTTTTTATGGCCCGCATCTGCTCATTCAAATAATAACTCTTCTGGGTTTTCTCCATCTGCTCTTTTACACGGGATTTTATCCTCTTATCCATGTTAAAAATATCGATTTCCATTTTTATCAGGCCAAGAAGGATAGAAAGCCGCTTGCCGGGAGAAAAGGTTTCCAGAAGATGCTGTTTGTCCTCAATTTTGAATGCAAAATGAGCAGCTACGGTATCTGCCAACTGAGATGGATTGGATATGACAGAGATATTGCCCACAAGTTCCTTAGAAATATTCTTTGACAGATTGGCATATTCCTCAAAGCTATCAATAACAGCTCTGCTAAGCGCAACACCTTCTGCAACTGAAATTTTCGGCTCAACTACCGGCTCAACATCCACGCTGAAAAAGTCATTATCCTGAATAAAGCGCTTTATGCGTCCCCTTGACTTTCCCTCAACAAGAGCCTTTACCGTGCCGTCAGGGAGCTTAAGCAGTTGAAGCACTTTCCCAAAAACACCAATAGAATTAATATCCTTCTCACGAGGATTATCAATACCTACCTTTTTTTGTGAGGCAAGAAAAATATTTTTGTCTTTATTCATTGCATCGGCAAGCGCATTTATAGATTTTGTCCGTCCAACAAAAAGAGGAGCCACCATATGAGGGAAAACCACAATATCCCTTAAAGGTAAAAGCGGGAGCTTTTGTTTTGGCTGATCCGGCATGTCTTCCTTGAAAATTTTTGGTAAATTTATCATTAGTAATACAACTATCTTATATTTAAAGTTTTATAATAACAGTTTGGCCACAAAGGCACTAAGACACTAATGTCCTGTCATCTATATAATGTCGCAAAGATGACCGTCATTCCCGCGGAAGCGGGAATCCAGAAGCGCCGAATTAGCCAAAAATGCTTGTCCTCGACCTGATCGGGGAATGGATTCCCACCTTCGTGGGAATGACGAGTGCCTGATACGATATTTCACGCATGACATGACACTAATCTGAACTGGGTTTTTAAAATTTATATCCTTTCTTTGAGCCTTTGTGTCTTTGTGGCTGAACTACTACGAAAAATCTACGCCTGTTTCTTTGTCTGCTCATACAACAGGATCGGATCTTCCTTATTCAGCACAACATCTTCACCTATCACGCATTCCTTTACATTTTCGATAGAAGGAATTTCAAACATAATATCCAGCATGCAGTTCTCCAGTATTGAGCGAAGTCCTCTTGCACCTGATTTTCGTTTCGCGGACTCCTTGGCAATAGCTGCAATAGCGCTGTCTGTAAATCTCAGGTTTACTCCTTCAAACTCAAAAAGTTTTTTGAACTGCTTGATCAAAGCATTCTTTGGTTCTTTAAGTATTCTAATCAGCGCAACATCATTTAATTCATCAAGTGTAGCAATTACCGGCAAACGACCGACAAATTCCGGAATAAGACCAAATTTTACAAGGTCATCAGGTTGAACCATTCTAAGGATATCTCCAATACTTTTTTCTTTCTGCTTGAGAATTTCTGCGCCAAAACCCATAACTTTTGAGCCGAGCCGACGCTTGATTATCTGTTCAAGGCCGGTAAAGGTTCCACCGCAAATAAAAAGTATGTTGGAAGTATCGACTTTGACAAAATCCTGCTGAGGATGCTTTCTGCCCCCCTTAGGCGGAACACTTGCAGTAGTCCCCTCTACAATCTTTAATAATGCCTGCTGAACTCCTTCCCCTGAAACATCACGTGTAATAGAAGGATTGTCGGACTTTCGTGCAATCTTGTCAATTTCATCAATATAAACGATTCCTCGCTTGGCCTTCTCAACATCGTAATCGGCATTTTGGAGTAATGAAAGGATAATGTTTTCAACATCTTCACCGACATATCCTGCTTCTGTAAGGCTTGTAGCATCTGCTATTGTAAAAGGAACATTAAGAAATCTGGCGAGTGTCTGTGCAAGCAAAGTCTTTCCGCAGCCGGTAGGCCCTATCAGAAGAATATTGCTTTTCTGGATTTCAATATCTCCTGTTCCAACCGAAGAATCCAGCCTTTTATAATGATTGTAAACAGCAACGGAAAGAACCTTTTTTGCAGTATCCTGTTCAATCACATAATCATCAAGCATTGCTGTAATTTCTTTTGGAGCTAAGATCTGCTCTGTTTCTCCTGTGGCTTTTTCGCTTTCCTCATCAATAATTTCGCTGCAAAGCTGAATGCACTCATCGCATATATATACTGCCGGTCCGGCAATCAGCTTGGTAACTTCCTTCTGATTTTTGCCGCAAAATGAACAGAAAAGATTATCGTTCATGTCTCCCTTTTTTGCCATTTTACGCCTCCGTATTTTTTAAATGGTCAAGGTCGTCCCTGTTAATGATTACGTGATCTATGAGCCCGTATTCCTTTGCCTCATCACCTGCCATGAAGAAATCCCGATCAGTATCAAGCTGTATTTGTTCAAGATCCTTGCCTGTATGAAATGCTAATATTTTATTCAGGGTTTCCTTCATGCGAAGGATTTCTTTGGCCTGGATTGCAATATCCGAGGCCTGCCCCTGAAACCCCCCCATAGGCTGGTGGATTAAAATTCTCGAGTTAGGCAGGGAATAACGCTTTTCTTTTGCACCGGCAGTAAGTAAAACCGCACCCATACTGGCAGCCTGCCCCACACATACTGTTGCGATATCAGGTTTAATGTACTGCATGGTATCATATACAGCCAAACCGGCTGTAACCAATCCACCGGGGGTGTTTATATAAAAATTTATATCCTTATCAGGATCTTCTGATTCAAGAAAAAGGAGCTGCGCAATTAAAAGATTTGCGATCTCATCATTTATAGGTGATCCAAGAAAAATTATTCTGTCCTTGAGCAGCCTGGAGTATATATCATAGGCACGCTCTCCTCTGCTGCTTTGTTCAATTACCATGGGTATTAATGGCAAAACTATTCTCCTTTAGTGTTTTTTGATTCCAATTCAGGTTCCACAATTTCCTGGCTGCTGTTTTCAATAATAAGCTTTATAACTTTTTTTTCAAGCAGAGATGTTTTAAAAACTTCAATATTACTACCTTTCTGCTCGTAAAAATTCTTTATTTCTTCAACAGGTCTGTTAAAGGCTTCAGCCATATCCTTATAGCCGTTTTCCAGATCTTCGTCAGAAAGGGTCAGATTTTCCTGCTCAACTATTTTTTTCAGGATCAGACGACGTCTTACCTGTTTTATCGCAGTATCCCGATATTTTTCAGCAAGATCTTCTTTTGTCAGACTGCGCTCTTCCAAAGACGAGCCATGGTATGTAAGAGTCCTCTCAACTTCTTCAATTATGCCCGCAAGCTCAAAAGCAATCAAAGAATCAGGCACCTCAAAGTTTACTTTCTCCAACAATGCAGTGAAAATCTGCTCTTGCACTTCCTGATCAGATCTTTTTTCATAACCTTTTAATAAGTTGCTGCTTATTTCATCCTTCAACTGCTTCAATGTTTCATATTGACCAAGATCTTTTGCAAACTCATCATCGATTTCAGGGAGCACAACTTCCCTTATTCCATTTAGTTTTACATTAAATGTTATTTCAAGATTAGCAACTTTATTATTAAAGTAATCTTCGGGAAAATGTACCTTAACTTTCCTGGTTTCACCTGTGCTCATGCCAATCAATTGTTCATCAAATTCTTTTAAAATAGGCCCATCACCTATCTTTAATGTAAAATTCTCTGTTTTCTGAGTTTCTGCAAATGGTTTGCCGTCTTTAAATCCTTCATAATCTACAAGGACAAAATCTCCCTCTTGCGCCGGACGATTTTCTTCGAGGGTTTTTTGTTGAGCCAGGTTTTTCTGAAGCATTTTAAGCTGTGCATCCATTTCTTCAGCACTAACCTTGTATAGATTTTTCTTAAGAGTTAATCCCTTGAAATCAACAGTTTCAATTTCAGGTTCTATCTCAACAGTAGCATCATATTTATATGGTCCCTTTCCATCCGCGATAGGAGGCTCAATCTCAGGTCTTCCAACGATGTTCAGCTCTGCCTCCTTGATAGCATCTATAAGGGATTCCTGAATTAATTTTGAAGAAACATCGGCATTAACATCCTTTTTATATAACCTCTCCAAAACCGTCCTGGGGGTCTTTCCCGGCCGGAAACCCTTTACCTTGGCATTTTTCTTCAAGTCCTTATAAGCCTTGTCCAGCTCACCGACAACAACCTTTTCAGGGATTTCAATATGCAGTACCTTTTTAACGGTACTCAAATCTTCAACTGTAACTTGCATAAGTTTCCTTTCTTTTTTCCACCTATAAATTAATTTTGACTGGTGCGAGAGGGGAGAGTTGAACTCCCAATCTGTTGCCAGAGCTGGATCCTAAGTCCAGTGCGTCTACCAATTTCGCCACTCTCGCATATTTTTAACCTATGTTTTATATTTGACATTACGCTCAATAATATTAAACTATACCTCGGAAGGTTGCAAGTTGCGGCCTTTCGAGGTATAACATATTAAAGTTTACCACCCCTCTATTTAGAGCCCGAACGAAAACTAAAAATTGGGAAAATCAGCAGTTTTCGTTCAGACACTATTTATCAAAAAAATAAGTTTCGCAACCCTCTATGCAGCAAAAGTTTTAAATAGGTAAAGGGAACGAAACTTGAATAACATAATTTATAAAAAATAATATTAAACACTATTTGTGTCAAGTAAAATTGGGTAAATAGCTTTTATGTCGGTATATTGCAACATATTTTCAACTTATCGCTATATTGTTGTATTAATGTTATTTGTCCTGCTCGTTATGGCCAACACAGCAGAAGTAATGGCAAAAAAGACAGGTTATAATAACAAAAAAATTATTATATTAGATCCCGGCCATGGAGGGCATGATAAAGGCGCTCAGGGTATGAATGGGACTTATGAAAAAACACTAAGTTTAAAACTCGCCGATATTATTGCAAAAGAACTTAAATATAAATACAGGGTCTTTCTCACGAGAACAGATGACTACTGGCTTGATATTCCCGGCAGAATTGATGCAGCCAACCATCTAAAAGCAGATCTTTTTATCAGCATACACTTTGGTGGAAGCTTTTTACATAAAGCAAGCGGCATATGTATTTACTACTATAAAGAAATATCAGGCGCAAATATTTTAGAAAGAGCGACATTAAAAACAATCAAAAGCAATAACATCCAGACCCAGTGGCATAATATCCAAAACAGGCACAAAATAACAAGTCATGTTTTAGCTGAATCAGTGAAAAATCGCATTAATGAACACATAGGATTTGCAAAATGCAAGGTCCAATGTGCACCTGTCATAGTGCTATCCGGCGCAGATATGCCGGCAGTAGTTATAGAAGCCGGTTACATAAGCAACCCGGCCGACGAAAAAGAGCTAAAGGACGAAAAGGTTTTATCTAATTTCGCTAAAAGTATAAGCAAAGGAATAGAAGATTTTTTCAACCGTGAACGGTTACACTAATTTATTGTGCTTGCACGAACAACAAAAGCGTGATAATTAGACCACCAAATCGGGGCGTGGCGCAGCCTGGTAGCGCGCCTGCTTTGGGAGCAGGAAGTCGGAGGTTCAAATCCTCTCGCCCCGACCACGACAAATTTAGTAATTAAAGCCGGGGGCATCCCCGGCTTTTTTTGTAACAGGAAATATAACTACTCAGGTGGATAGGCTGAAGGCTGAAGACTGTTAGGAAAAAGCACATTTTGAAGCCATGTTTGGTGCAAGAATCAGATGTTTCCGCTAAAAGTATGGCAATCGTGCTCTTCTGACCCCCTTCAGCCTTCAGCCT
>JAIVWD010000123.1:0-8978 GCA_049190315.1 Deltaproteobacteria bacterium
TCATTAAAAACAGGAAACATAAAATTCGTGTTTTTCTTTAATTCGTGATAAAAAAAAGAAAATTTGACAGAATAATTAGTGACAGAATAATTTATTGACAAAATGATTTAGGGACAAAATTATAAAAAAAAACTAGACACGAATTTCACGAATTGGCACGAATTTTAAAAATAAAAATATTTAATTATATATGAACTGATACAAATGATTCTGTTTAATTTAAAATCTTATATGTCTTATATGGTTCAATAAAATTCGTGAACATTCCCCGAAGTACTACGCTATCGGGGCAGGCGTGAAACTTGTCCTGCTTTAGCAGTGATTAGTGTAAAAAAATAATAAATGAAACTTTTTTAAAATCCTTTTCTATTACTTCATCCAGGCTGTCATCAAGCTCATTAACATCAGGTTTATTCCAGAATGAAGGCTGTATAACCTTTTCTATTAGGTCTTTTTCTTTGGCAACAATATTTACAGAAAGCGGAAGTTCTGCAACCTGCTCAACAACTCCCTCTTTAAGAGTCTCAAATTTATCTTCGTCTTTTATAATATAAGCTGCTGCTGTATCTGTAACATCCAGCTCAAAACGCATGGCCTTAAAATCCGCATTTGAGAAAGCACGCATTACATTCGCAATTTTATTTTCCAGAAACCTAATCTTATTTTTTTGCTGATTTTCTGAATTTTTTCAGCGTAGTTTCTTGCCTGTTCTTTGCCGACTCTTGAATCAACCGAGGTCTTTTTTGCCTCAACTACCGCTAAAGGATATCCGTCTCTTCCAAGCAATGCATAATCTGCGAAAAGATGACCATTATATTTACTTTCGGTTTCTAGCGTGGTGTATGGTTCGACAGGTCTCTCGACATAGATATCCAATTCCTCAGTAACCTGTGATGGTTCTTTTACATTCCATCCAGCTTTATAAAGGCGATTATCAATAATAGCCTGTCTTGTTTGTGCTTCGGTTTTTGTCATAAGTCTTGGCTAATCTTTGAATATATTCTCAAGAGCAGTTCAGAAGTCAGATTGGGAATGCAAGAGAGCAAATATGTAAGAAGAACAACTACAAAACTAAAGGACAATTGTTTACACTAATTTCTGGTAAATAGTCAAGAATATACATAATATGATAGGGGTATATTATAGATACCTATGATTTTATGCATATCTTTTCAATTGGCTGGATCGCCGTAGTCAAAACAAGAAAACCATGTGATTCCAACTCTATTCAAAACCATACATCTTCCAGTAATAAGTCGCTGTTCAGAAAAATATTCCCCATATAATAGGAATGCCAACTATAATTGATGCGATGAAATTCCTTTATCCGATGAATAATTACGCACAGAATATATTTTTTATAAAATTGATGTTCACTATTTACATTTGTTCATTATTAGTGTACAGTACAAAAAAATGAACAGTCATTAAGGCAATGAAAACACAAAAAAACATAAATAATCCAGATGTAAAGGAACGTGAGATCCTTAATGCGGCAAAGCTGGCATTTGAGGAAGCAACAGGATTTTGTATTACAATTCTGGAGGTTGAACCTGCAGAAAAAATACATCCTGATGCTGTATTGCAGATCGATGCGCCTGAAGTTAAGCTTAAAAAGTTTTATGCTGAAATAAAAGGATTTATCACAAAAGCCACAATTGGGCATGTAGCCAGGCAGATACGCTGTTTTGGAAAGCCTGGGATACTGGTTACCCGGCATGTGACACCTCCAATGGCCGAGAAACTTAAAGAGCTTAACATTGCATTTATTGATACTGCGGGAAATGCATATATCAATGAACTGCCATTTTTTGTTTACATTATCGGCCAAAAAAAGAAAGAAATTCCTGCCGCTGAAACAATTGTTCGCGCATTTCGGCCCACAGGACTTAAGGTTGTATTTGCTTTGCTTTGCCTGCCTGAACTTGTGAAAGCTCCATATCGTGATATCGCAAGAGCAGCCAATGTCGCGCTCGGAACTGTCGGCCGGGTAATGTATGATTTGAGAAAGCTAAATTTTTTGGTGGACAGAGGAAAGCATGGCCGGAAACTGATCAATACTGATAAGCTGCTTGATACATGGATTCACGCATATGCAAGAGAACTTAGGCCCAAATTATATATAGGGCATTATGACGCAACCAGAGAAGAGTGGTGGGAAAAAATTAACCTGGGAAAAAACCGGTTTTTTCTCGGAGGTGAGCCGGCAGCAGCCCGTTTAACAGATTACTTGAAACCCGAGACAATAACAATATATGGCCCTGAGGAAATCAATAAATTCCTGATAGTGAATCATCTAAAAAAAGATCCACAAGGGAAAATAGAAATATTTCAAAAGTTCTGGAATTTTGATTATCCATGGAATTACAAAACACTCGTGCCTCCGCTATTAATATATGCAGACCTTATCGCAACAGCAGATGACAGGAATATTGAAACCGCAAGGATTATTTATGACCAGTACATCGATAGACTTATTGAAAAATACTGACCCGCTGATTGTTGACTGTCTTAAAGCTATAAAGAATGTAGCAAAGAAGATGGATATCGATTTCTTTGTCGTGGGTGCTGTTGTGCGCGATTTGATTCTTGGTCAGCTATATGGTTTGTCCACAGGTCTTAAAACTATGGATATCGATATTGGTATCATGGTAACAGACTGGAAACACTATCAAAAAATGAAAGACAGCCTTTTATCAACCGGTAATTTTTACTCAGACAAAAAACCAGTATACCGGTTAAAATTTAAAGGCAGTTATCCTGTAGATATAATTCCCTTTGGATCAGTGGAAACATCAGAAGGAATAATTCGCTGGCCTCCTGAACACTCTATTGAAATGAATGTAATGGGTTTTTTAGATGCATGGAAGGGCGCAATCAATGTGCATTTGGCAGACGGACTTGATGTCCGGTTTGTTTCACTTGCAGGAATGGCTGTTCTAAAACTTTTTGCATGGAATGATAGACATAATGAATTTCCTACAAAGGATGCTGTTGATATTGCCACCCTGTTGAAATATTATTCGCAGGCAGGAAATGAGGAAAGATTATTTAATTCGCATTCTGATTTAATGGAAACAGAGGATTTTGATTTTGAATATGCAGGTGCAAGATTGCTAGGCCGTGATATGGCCGAAATGATGAGTTCAAAAACAAAGAAAGCTGTTTTAGGTATTTTGACGAACAATACTGATCCAGATAAAAATGACAGCCTTATAATTAAAGTAGCAGAATATCTGCCTGATAAGAATTATGAAAAAGCCTTAAAATTTTTACAAAATCTTAAAACAGGTATTTTAGACAAGAAAAAAGGTAACTACTCAGGTGGATAGGCTGAAGGCTGAAGACTGTTAGGAAAAAGCGCATTTTGAAGCCATGTTTGGTGCAAGAATCAGATGTTTCCGCTAAAAGTATGGCAATCGTGCTCTTCTGACCCCCTTCAGACTTCAGCCTAAACAGCTTAAGCCTGACTACGTGAGTAGTCACGAAAAAAGAATCTAATTAGTGGCTGGACGAAAACTCAAAACACCTGAGATTATAGTCAGTTGGATGCTATTCTCAAATCGAAGATTTTTAGCAGTTAGCTTTTAGCAATTAGCCTTTAGCTTAAAAAATCAAACAGATAACACATTCAGCTAAGAGCTAACAGCTAATGGCTAATAGCTTTTTCACAAATCTTCACATCGGTAAATAAGCTGAAACTATTGCTGGCATTAAAAAAAATACTTTTTGGACAGGCACTAATTATTTGCTCAGTGGATATTGTTCAAAAATTAAAAGTTGGGGATATCTATCGACGTTAAAGGCTTAAGATGAAACTCCAGGAAAGTATAAAACGCTTGCAAGAAACCATCCGTTATCTTTCTGTTGAGATAGGGCCGCGAAGTTACAATGACTACGAAAAGCTCCATCGGGTTGCAGAATATATATCCTGTTGCTTTAAAGAATATGGCTGTCATGTTAATGAGCAACCTTTTGTGTTTCGAGGAAATACTTATCGGAATATTATTGGTAGCATACCTGGATTAAACAAAAAGGAAGAGCTAATTGTACTGGGAGCTCATTACGATACAGTTGCCAATAGTCCTGGAGCAGACGACAATGCAAGTGCAGTTGCCGGTCTTTTGGAAATCGCAAGACTTATATCAAAATCAAGGGTGGCCTCAACAGTCCGGTTTGTTGCTTTTGCTCTTGAGGAACCACCGGTATATAGAACGAAAAATATGGGTAGTTACCACTATGCGCAAATGCTAAAGAAGAATCGTCAAAAAATTCTTGGCATGATCTGTCTTGAGATGATCGGGTATTTTGTGGATAGCCCTCGCAGCCAGAAATTTCCGCTCCCTTTCATGAAGCGAAAATTTTCAACCAAAGGTAATTTTATAGCAGCGGTTGGAAACCTCAGGTCAAGAAAATTCACGGAAAAGGTCAAGAAAGGTTTCAAAGAGGGAACAGACATTCCAATTTTTTCGTATAATGCTTTACCTATAGTTATAGGAATTGACTTTTCAGACCACTGGTCATTTTATAAGTTTGGTTATCGTGCTGTAATGATAACTGATACCGCTTTTTATCGAAATCCTTACTACCACACGGAAAGAGATACGTATGACACACTTGATTATGAAAGAATGGCAAAAGTGGTACATGGAGTAAAAGCGGCTGTCGAACGACTTACAAGGTGAATTCACCCAACTACGGTGGAAGTTGAGTGATGCTGGCTTAGGAGGCAAAACAAAAAGGGCATTCCCTCATAATTCGATGGAATGCCCTTTTTTTAACTCAGAAATATTGGTCTAAACCGTGGTGACATTTGCTGCAGCGGGACCTTTTTGACCCTGCTCAATGTCAAAGGTAACTCGGTCGCCTTCTTCAAGAGACTTAAAACCACTTGCATTGATTGCTGAATGATGAACAAATACATCCGGACCATCTTCCTGCTCAATGAAGCCAAACCCTTTACCGCTATTAAACCATTTTACAATTCCATTAGCCATAATTAACACCCTCCTTTTTCAGTAATTCTCATAGTCCCAGACTTCAGGGTGCCACTTTGACAAATGGTATTTTCCTTTAGAAAGAAACCGGCCCGCCAATTAAGAACAGGCCTTTATTGATTAAAGAGATAATAACACCTTTTAAACGGAAAGCAAGGTTTATTATTGATATTTTTTTAAATAAAGGATTTTTTTAGTACGCCGCACAAATAAATCCCGAAGATTGACACAGAGATTGCGAAAAAGGGCCGTTTCCAGCCGGAAACTATTTGGCTTCAGCCCAATTCTCTCCTACCGCCATATTAACCTTCAGCGGAACCTTCAGCTCCCAGAGACCCTCCATTATATCTTTAACAAGACTTCTGACTGTATCCAGTTCATCAGGAGGCACTTCAAAAACTATCTCATCATGTACGGAAAGCAGCATTGCAGATTTAAGCCCTTTTTCTGTAAATGCAGAGTCCACAGTTATCATGGCTATCTTTATCAGATCTGCCGCCGTTCCCTGGATAGGAGTATTTATTGCGGTCCTTTCGGCAAACTCACGCAAGTTTTTATTTGAGCTGTTAATATCCGGCAGAAGACGAATACGGCCAAGCAAAGTGCTTGTCTTCTTTGAAATCCTGGCCTGTTCTATTGTTTCATCTATAAATTGCTTTACGCCTCTGTATCTTGTGAAGTAGTTATGTATATAGGTTTTTGCCATTTTCCGGCTTATGCCCAGCTCTTTGGAAAGACCGTAGGGACTCATTCCATAAACAATGCCGAAGTTTATAACCTTGGCCTGCTGCCTCAATTCGGAATTAATTAAAGAAGGAAAAACCTGGAAAACCTCTGTTGCAGTCCGGGTATGTATATCTTCATCTTCTTTAAAAGCCTTGATAAGTATTTTATCATCTGAATAATGGGCAAGTATGCGGAGTTCTATCTGAGAATAATCTGCAGCAAGCAGATGCCATCCTTTTCTTGGAATAAAAGCTTTTCTTATCTCTCTTCCCTCATCGGTTCGGACCGGAATATTCTGAAGATTCGGTTCAGAGCTGCTAAGACGGCCTGTAGCGGTAACCGTCTGATTGTACGAAGTATGGATACGTCCTGTTTCCGGATTTGCAAGATCTATCAAAGCATCAGTATATGTTGACTTAAGTTTTGCAAGAGTCCGGTGCCTTAATATTAAAGCAGGAAGTTCGTGCTGCTCTGCAAGAATTTCAAGAACATCTACATCAGTTGAATAGCCCGTCTTCTTTTTTGTCTTCTTTTGTACCGGCAATTTTAGTTTTTCAAAAAGTATTTTGCCTAATTGCTGTGAAGATCTGATGTTAAATTCTTCCCCTGCGATTGAATATATGCTGCTTTCAAGCTGATCAAGCTGATGCTCAAATGATTTTGAAAGAACCATCAGCTTTTCTCTATCAACATTAATTCCCGTCATTTCCATTTTCATAAGGACCGGCACAAGGGGCATTTCTACTTTTTCAAAAAGTTCTTCAAGCCCCATATCTTTCAGCATGGGCATAAGCACATTGTAAGCCATAAGCGTAATATCAGCATCCTCGCAGGCATACGGCACAGCCTTTTCAAGGGGAACCCTTGAGAAACAGGAAGCCTTTTTACCTTTACCTGCTACCTCCTCGTACGAAATCGTCTTGTGATCGAGAAAATCAAGAGCAATCTGGTCAAGATTGTGAGCGCGCTTCGAAGGGTTGATAAGGTAAGATGCAAGCATGGTATCAAACATTACTCCGGAAAGATTTATTCCATGACGCTTAAGAACAATCCAGTCATATTTTATGTTCTGGCCTATTTTTTTTAGTTTGTGATTTTCAAGTACCGGTTTAAGCATCTTTAAAACTTCATCCCGCTTAAGCTGTTTTGGTGCGTCTTTATATTCATGAGCGCACGGAATATAAAATGCCTCGTCAGCCTTTACTGAAAAAGACAAACCCACAAGCTCTGCCGCCATTGGATTCTTGGAGGTAGTTTCAGTATCAAGGGCAAATAAACCTGAAGTCTCTAAAATCGCAATAAGATCGGAAAGCTCATCAATACTCAATACTGCCTTGTATTTCTTTTTTGATAAATCCGCCCGTTTTATAACAGACTGCTGCAACTGCCTGAATTCCAGTTTTTTAAAGAGTCCGGAGAGAACAGTGCTGTCTGGAGCCTTATATTTAAAGTCTTCAGGTGTAAAGGACAAGGGTACGCTGTCGTTTATTCTAACAAGTTCTTTGCTCAATAATGCCTGTTCTTTATACCGGACAAGATTTTCATGCTGCTTTTTCTTCTTTATTGTATCTACCTGCTCATATAAACGCTCCACGCTCCCGAACGTCTTTATTAATGCAAGCGAAGTCTTTGACCCGATTCCCGGTACGCCGGGAATATTATCGGCAGAATCACCGGAAAGGCCCATAACATCAACCATCTGATCGGGTTCAAGTCCATATGTATCTCTTATAACATTGCTATCTATGGTCTTTACTTTCATTGGGTCCCAGATAATAGACTTATCTGTAACAAGCTGCATGAAATCTTTATCGCCGGTAACCATAATTACAGAAAATCCTGCCTCCTCCGCCTTTCGTGCCAGTGTGCCTATGAGATCGTCGGCTTCGTAGCCCGACATTTCAACAACCGGTATATTGAAACCTTTTGTTATGTCCTTAATATATGGAATTTGAATCGATAGATCATCCGGCATGGGAGGACGGTTGGCTTTATAGGCGTCAAACATTTCATGTCTGAACGTCGGGCCTTTTACATCAAAAAACATTCCTATATATTCAGGATTACGATCTTCTATGAGTTTTAAAAGCATTTTTGTAAAACCCAAAACAGCATTTGTTGGAAGACCCTTTGAATTGGAAAGCCCTCTGATTGCATGATAAGCACGATAAATATACGCGCTGCCATCTATCAGGTATATTGTTTTATCTTTATACATAAGAATTCAGGTTGCAGATTACAGGTTTTATTGGTATCTGTTTTTTACGGTTTACGGTTTACGGTTTACGGTTTTACGTAATACATAACACGTAATACGTAACACTAAATAATTAAAACGTCCTCATCTCCATACTCAATTTTGCCGCAGCCTTCTGATCCTCAATCCTCTCAATCCTGACTGCAGATTGCTTGTAGGCCGGCTGCCGTGAATGAGGATCCAGTAAACCCAGGGTCAGGCGATTGGCACAATCATGAAAGTGAAAGGGGAGGAATACGCTGTTCTTGCTGACACGCTGTGTCGGCATAGCAATGACGACTGCATCTGAACGTCTGGATACCAGCCGTACATAATCACCGCGGTTTATGCCTAGCTCACTAGCTGCATCGGGGTTAATTTCTATAAAGGGGACAGGACTGTACTTGTTATTGTCACCGATCTTGCCGGTCTTCGAACGGCCATGCCAATGCTCGATCAAGCGACCGGTATTGAGCCAGTAAGGAAACTTTTCATCGGGCACTTCATTGTTGTCAATGAATGGTAGTGGGATTAATTTTGCTTTGCCATCTGCATACCTGAAAGTAGCATCTTTGGTGTATAGACGTTTTCCACCGCTGGGTGGTGCTTCACCTCTTTCGACCTGATCTCCTGTGTATGGCCACTGGATACCACGGTTCTTTTCTATCAGCTCGTGATTCATGCCAGTAATGTCGGCCAGCCGGCCTTTAGATAGCTCGGTCATTTCAAGAAAGATATCTGCTGCCTTGTCTGGGAAGGAGACCTGATCATCCTGATTAAATCGTTTAGCCATCTGATTAAATATCCACAGATCAGGTCTGGCCTGCCCTGGAGGAGATGAGATAGCTTTGACCAGATTGATGCGTCGCTCGGTATTGGTCATCACCCCTTCTTTTTCTGCCCAGGTGCCTGCGGGCAGGTACACGTGTGCATACTGTGCGCTTTCGGTATCTTCGTAACAGTCCTGCACCACACAGAACTCGAGTTTTTGCATGGCGCGGCGAACACGTTCTGAATTG
>JAIVWD010000124.1:0-8961 GCA_049190315.1 Deltaproteobacteria bacterium
ACAAAAAGACAGAGCGAAGCGATTCCACAAATCAACAATCAACAATCAACAATC
This sequence comes from Deltaproteobacteria bacterium, assembly GCA_049190315.1. Classification (GTDB taxonomy): domain Bacteria; phylum Desulfobacterota; class Desulfobacteria; order Desulfobacterales; family ETH-SRB1; genus B13-G4. The sequence continues at coordinate 55 of JAIVWD010000124.1, forward strand.
AACAATCAACAATCAACAATGGATAGTGGTCGAAGTTAGAACCGTGTTTTAGATAATCAAAAAGCAGGAGCCTAATAAAAAGTGAGTTCCAGGGAAAGCTATCTGCAACAGGAAGTCGATTGGATTGAGAATTCCGGTGAAACACCGGAAGTGGCTTTTTATGAAACTCTTCATTATCTTATAAAGGAAGAAGAAGGTCCAAAGCTGGTGCTGACTTCATCAGATATTAAAGTTCTGGAGGATGCGGTAATAAATCGATACAAAACCATTATATTGCGAGATCTCAAGTTTGCAAACAGGAGATCATCGATTTTTCGTGGATTAAAAAGAGCAATTATAAATTATAACAGATTAAAGAAATATCAGAAGAAAAAGAACAGAATTGATCCCGGCCTGGAGAAGATGACAGGTCGTTTTCTTTTGGAGTATATTCGCCGTGAATGCGAGGAGATATCAGATAGAAGACATTACAGGACTATTAACTGCACACGAGAGGAACTTGAGCAGTTTGCAGATGAACTTGGTGTAAATATAGCTCCGGAGTATAATGATATATGTTTTGAACAGATTCCATTAACATTTGACGAGGTTTACAGGGCGACATTGCTTTCAGAAAGACAAGATTATCCCTACAAGTTTATTTATGATAGAGGTAATTATTGTGAAATTGCGATATTTAATGAAAAAAAGCAGAAATTTCATATTTCTCTTAAAATATTTTGTGAAAAAGAAGATTCAGATAGAAAAAATATGCGGCTGAAGACAGATGCTGTTTACAGGTCTTTATCCAAATCAATTCCGCCATGGGAAATTTCATAATATCGATCTTTAGCGAGCCCTTAAAATCCAACTTTGAATAGCTCCCTTAATACCACCTTTCTTTAGGCACCCTCGCCGCTTCTGCGAAATTAACAACCCTTTTTCAAACAGGCTCTAAGGGCTCGTAAAACTATAAGGTGTCCAAATAAATGGACAGTGTCCACGCGGAGACTTTACCACAAACTATTCAACATGTCTGTTAATACAGCAGGTTATCGTTTAATGACTCTATTTCTTCTTTTCTATGAGCAACCCTGCACCGAAGAGCTGCAAAGGGGTTTCGGCACAAAGTGTCCAAATAAATGGACAGTGTCCAAGATTGGTCAATGTGTAAGTCCCGGAGGATAATAATGTTTGATAGTTACAGCAATAACAATGGGTTGGAAAATCTGATCGACCATGGTTTCTATGGTTTTTTGGTGTTTCGGCGCCTTCAATGACAAGGGAAAGGGATAGCGTTACTACCGGAGCAGGAGGGCTCATAATCTTTAATTAACTGGCAATACAACAGGTTATCGCTTCAGTCCTGATTTGGCTTTTTTCCGGCATACTTTTTGCGGTATAAATATTTCTATCTATCTGTACTGATCATTGAGTTATAGATTTTCAGATAATTAATTTCACAAGGCCGGAAGAAGAAATTCGAGCAATGCGTACTTATTGGTACTTCGTAGAGGGAGTTCTTTGCTCAATGTATGCTTAGAATTAAAATTTTCGCCTTCCCTGTCTGCGTGCAACGCACAGGCAGACTTGAACTTGAACAAAATTGAGCATTTTTCAAAGGTCTCAGAGGGTTTCGACTGATAACGCCGTGAACTTATTTGTGAAGATTTACACCATATATTGAACCGGGGAAAACCTATGGCTCACAAGCTACTGATCGTTGATGATGAGGAGAATATGTGTGTGCTTTTGAAACGTGTGCTCGGCAAAGCGGGTTACGAAGTTGAGTGTGCGGGGTCAGGGGAAAAGGCTCTGCAACTCGCAGGGGAAATCCCCTTTGAGCTTGCCGTGGTCGATGTTTGCATGCCGGAGATGGATGGAATAGAGGTACTGGCAAGGCTCAAGACCATTGATAAGAAATTGCCGGTAATAATGACATCGGCCTTTCCGTCATCGGAAAAAAGAGAAAGGGCCAAAAGTTTTGGATGTTCGGACTATCTGTCGAAACCGGTCGACATGAAACACCTGAAGGAGCTTATCAGGAAAAGGCTTCAGGAATCGTCGAATTTGTAGAGTGGGGGAACAATTGCATGACGATTCAGCATATTAGGATTTGACCACTTGACGAGGTCCGAACTTTGGCAAGATTAATGGTTGATGGTTAACCAACAAGAGAAACCGAAAACAGGGGGACGGGGGCGATGATGGGGTACTGACTTGGTCTATCATCTTCTATCCGTCAAATGTGGATATCAACTTTAGTTCGTGTCGCAGCATCGAAGTATGCTGCACCGGGAGTTAAGGAGGAAAAATGTTTCTTAAGAACAAAGGAGTCCAGCTCGGTTTAGCAATATGCCTTGGTATTATCGTCATGTTGTTACCAAGACCTGAGGGAACAAAATTTACAATAACCGGCGCTGAGCGTGACGCAGCGTTTCAATCCATTAGTCAGTACTTTACAGACATTTCTACGGAACGGGATATTGCCAAGGGAATTATCAAAGTAGAGGCAAAAGATCCTGCAGGCCCGGAGTGTTCAGCCGATTTTATACAGAAAAAGGTTGTAGAACTGAACCTCGCAGAAACTGAGGTCAATTATGAGGATGGTCTTTCTCCAAGGGCACACAGGTTTCTCGCAGTCCTTATAATACTGATCTTTCTCTTTGTGGCGGAACCGATCCCGCTTGAGATCACGGCCATCTGCATTGCAGTTTTTCTTGTAATCATGCAGGTTGCGACCGTCAAAGAGGCCTGGGCGCCTTATATGCATCCTGTGGTCGTCTTTATTATGTGCTGCCTGATCTTCGCCATCTCCCTGGATAAGGCGGGGATTACAGTGCGGCTTGGAAAATTCATTGTAAAGAAGGCGGGGACGAGCGTTACCAAGTTTACGTTTATCATCGCCATGGGCCTCGGCATATCTTCTGCGTTCATGCATGACGCCGCAGCCTGTGCTATAGGAATCGTGACAATGCTTCCCCTGATGAAGGCGGCAGGCATTAAACCTTACAGCAACACTGCAAAATTTATGATGCTCTCGCTCCCCTTTGCCTGCTCTTGCGGGGGCATGGGATCCCTGGTCGGCGGAGGCCGCTGCATGGTTGCCGCAGCTTTCCTTAAGGAATTTACCGGCCTGGAGATCACTTTCTTTGACTGGATAATCTACTGCTTTCCGGCGGCCGTGCTTTGCGTGCCTGCAGCAGTCTTGATTGTCTATTTCGTGTACCGGCCCAATCCGAAGTACAAGCTGCCCCAGTTCGACGAAGATAGCGGCCCCTTTACCCCGTTGGAGAAAAAAACCCTTATTATCATCGGCATATCATTCGCCTTGTGGTTGACAAAGGGGTTTCACGGCATACACTACTCGGTGACCGGAATGTTGGGCGTTGCCGCTCTCATTCTCTCCGGCGTCCTGAAATGGGAGGATATCCATAAAGATCTCGAATGGGGAACCGCGCTCTTTATTTTTGGCGGCGGCATCTCACTCGGCCTGGCCATGGGCTATTCCGGGGCTGCCACCTATTTTGCCAGCCTTTTCTTTCCATATATTCAAGGGGGTGGCTGGCTGCTTCTCTTTGCCGGCGTGGCAATCTTCGGTGCGCTTGTGACAAATGCCATGGCCAATGTTGCTGCCGCAGCCCTTATTTTGCCCATAGTTATTCCGATGGCGGAATTGGAGGGCGTGGATCCTACGGTACTCGCTCTCTGTCTCGGAACAGCGACATCCTTTGCCATGCTTCTCGTTATCGGTTGCCCGCCCAATGCCATTGCTTACAGCTATCGGCAGTTCAAGGCGGTTGACCTCACAAAGGTCGGTGTTTTTGCCACTCCTATCCTGCTCGCTATTTTGATAGCTGTGGCGGGAGTCTGGTGGAAAATCCTGGGGCTGGTCTAAAAATTGATTTGATCGGTTCTGTAATATTCAATTGATATTGAATATATTAGTTATTTATGGTATAAAATGTGAAATAAAAGAAGTGAAGTGTAATTATTGCTGACAGGTGGCTCCTTTGGCCTCCATCCCCTTGCGGACCGTTTGGTCCTCAGGGTGGATGGGGGGCAGAAAATTGAAAAAGAGTTGAGCGAAAATGATTGCCTCGACCTGTCAAAATAGATAGTATAATTTATTAATGGTTAACCCTTTTGCAAAGACAAAGGAGAGAGAGTACCATGATTAAAATATCAACTAAGGTGCTGGTAGTCGATGATGAGAAAGATTTCGTGGAAATGCTTTCCCTGAGGTTAAAAGAGATGGGAGAGCAAGTTGACGCTGTTTACAACGGCCAGGATTGTCTCACTAAATTGGAAGGAAATGACATTGATGTGGTCATTTTGGACATTAAAATGCCGGGTATGGACGGCATAGAGACATTAAAGGAGATCAAGAGAAGGTTCCCTATGGTTGAAGTCATCATGCTTACAGGACATGGCAGTGCGGAAAGCGCTGTGGAGGGGATGAAACTCGGCGCCTTTGACTATCTCTTGAAGCCTGCGGATATAGATAGCCTGACGGAAAAAGTCAATGGAGCGAGAAAGAGAAAAGAGGAGCATGAAGAGCGGATCAGACAGGCAGAAGTCCGGTTGCTTCTGAGAAAAGTCGGAGAAGTATAGAGATACGCTCCTTTTCAACAAATCTGCTTACCGGAATCATTACATATCTTTTTTCCCCTGGCGGGGGTCAGTTGAGGATGCTCCAAATATGACGACCACGAGCAACATAAACCTTGTTCTTGTTGATGATGAGGCCGATTTTCGGCAGACCCTTGCCAAGCGCCTTGTATGGAGGGACATAGTCCCGAGAGAGGCGGGAAGCGGGGAGGAGTGTTTATCGATCCTTGCGAAGGAACCTGCGGACGTGGTGATTCTGGATGTCAAGATGCCCGGCATGAACGGGATAGAAGTCCTTGGTCATATCAAAAAAGAATATCCCAAGACAGAGGTTATACTCCTGACCGGGCATGCAAGCACCCAGGACGGCGTTGAAGGGATGAAGTGTGGGGCCTTTGATTATCTGAATAAGCCTGTAGAGCTCGAACATCTCCTTGGGAAGATAAAACAGGCCCACGAAAAGATCAGGCGAGACGAAAAGATCAAAGTAAGTGAAGAGAAACTCAGAGAGGCAAAATTCAGAGCCCAGATGGGGCAGCAGATGATAGCCGCTGAAAGGCTCGCTTCTTTGGGAACATTGGCGGCAGGAGTCGCGCATGAAATCAATAACCCCCTGGCGATCATGACTGAAGCGGTCGGCTGGATGAATCTGATTCTGAAAAAAGAAGAAACGGCTCAGATGCCTCGAAAGCAGGATTTTGAGCTGGCCCTGCAGAAAATACAAAGCAGCATTGAAAGAGCGAGAAGAATCACGCATCAGCTTCTTGGGGCTGCAAGAAAAGATGATTCGGTACTGGCAGATGTGGATCTCAAGAGACTGGTCGACGAAGCCATTGCACTGGTAAGCAGGGAAGCAAAAAACAAAGATGTTGAAATTATGCAGGAAATGGATCCTTCTGCAGGCATTATTTCCAGCTATCTTTACCAGTTGAGACAGGTCATGATCAATCTTTTGACCAATGCCATTCATGCTACCGGGTCTGGTGGCAAGATTACCGTAATCCTCGAGGGTATGGATGATAGCATAAAGCTGACAGTACGGGACACTGGCGAAGGCATCCCCAAAGAGCATATAGAAACGATATTTGAGCCATTTTTTACTACCAAATCTCCGGGCGAGGGTACTGGTCTTGGCCTCTTTGTGACTCGCGGCATTGTTGAAAAACTCGGAGGAACCATAGAAGCGGAAAGCCGGCTCGGCGAGGGGGCAAGCTTTTATGTCGTTTTGCCCAAACAGCACAAATTGCTCAACTTAGGATAAAGGGAAAAGAGTGTTGGCGAAGATTTTGGTGGTAGATGATGAGGAGCACATGCTCAATCTCTTCAGTCGGTTCTGCAAGCGGATACCGGAATATCTGCTTATATCCGTCATAGCATTCTTTTTGCTGATTCTTGAGCCCTCCGTCCTTGAGGGGGCCAAACAGAGCGTCTATATGGATAATGACGCCCACTTTGCTTTTGTGATTCCCACGGGCTTTGAAGAGATGCCGGAGAATCGGCTTCCCGCTGGTTTCCCTGATCATCCGGGATATCGGAAGTGGTACGAAGACGCTATAAAACAGTATGATACGACCTTTGTCTGCCGGGATCGTGAGAATGAGACAGGCAGAGGAGATAATAGATTTGTATTCATAGGTATCAAGACTTACAAGCATGAGAAAAAGCGCCTCAAGGTCTTCACGGATTATCTTACGATAGATGAATTCTTTAGTCGGAAACAGATTAAGCAATTCAGCAATCTCATAAAAAAAAGACTTGTCGAAAAAGGGGCCAAGGATGTCGTCAAGGAATTCTCGGTTTTGTATAAAGACCAAAACAGCTTCGGTTTTGCTTGCAGCTACAGGCTTCCGGAGGGAGTCAAGGCAAAGGAATTCCACAGGGTCTTTTTGGGACGAACCTGCCTGGTCTATCTTGACCTTCATCTGTATGCCGCGGGTGATTCCGCCCCATACATAGAGACGTTTCGAGAGGTGGCCGGTTCTCTGGAGTTTGAACAGGGCTTTGAGGCAAAAGACCCATACATTAATTCCTATATAAAGAAAGTCGGCTCATATGAGCTATTTGGTATCAGGCTCTCTGAACTCGGAGCGTCGCTGCTACATATGGTATTGATCATATTTATTTTCAACCTGGCGCTTGACTATTTTATTAAACCGAAAAAGATACGTTACAAAGTAGAATTCATTCTAAGAAACAAGAAAAAAGTGAGGATTGCAACAGTCCCGGCAGGAATATTGATGTACCTGCTTTGCAGTTATTGCTGAAACCAATAACTACATGGTCATCTCCCCTTTGCATAAATTATTCTATACCGCCAGGAAATCGTTCCGAATGGTTGTCTTGTGCTTGAAAGGTCAACGTACTCGACTATATCCCTTGCCTGTCCAGGAGGAACATCAAGCCAGATGACCTTGTCCCGTTGCTCGATGATATTGCCGTCTGCATAGTCGAGGAGAATTATCTCCAACGCCATTTCCGTGAGAGTAAGCTCTGTTGATCTGTTTATGACTTTTCCCACTATTCTATGGGAGAACGCGCATGGGGGCAAGAGTCTGAAGCCAACCAACTCGATTTCAGTGATCGATATTCTATGCTCTCTGCCAAAAGGCAAAAGGGAACTCGCTCCCCTGAAGAATATTGCCAGTACAATCAGAAAGATGATAAGTATGATCCATCCTAAGCTCATCTTACTATGTCCTCGCCCGCTTCCGCGTTGAAAAACTACACGATCGCTACGACACGCGCTGGTCCGGCACTTCCACCCTTGATCTTCATTGGAAAACACGACACCTTGAATCCATGTGCCGGTAGTTGCCCCAGATTAACCAATCGTTCTATCTGCGCGTACTGAAGATCCGCCTGATGTGCAGCCCAGAATATCCCGGCCTCACCCCTATCCAGGACTTCTCTCGCTTGTCGATCCATGGGTAACGATGACCAATTTTATGGGATTTCTCCCAATTCCAAGGTCTCGGATTTATCTTGGCACGAGGATGCCATGGTTAGGCCATCGCTCTGCTAAAAAAGATTTGTTGTTGATACCGCCTATCAAAAAATGTCACACGGATGCTTTGTTTTCAAGGTACTCTGTCAACAATGAAGCTCACCTCTCATAGACCATTTGAAAATACTTTTTGCAAATATTCTGACTCTGAAAGATGCCGAGGACTAACCATTAATCTGTCTAACGGTGGTTCTCCTTCTTCATATTTTTTTATTGTGTCTTCGTATGGTTGCCAGTTCATGTTTCCCAATGCAACTAATTTCCCAAGATTTTTATTTGTAGCATCCTTAAATGACTTGTATACTAATTCGGAACAATAAATTTTCGTATCATCTAATTCATATTTCACATCATATGGCCTTCCCATATATTTTTCGGTAGCATTTATAAAATCAGGAATAGTTGATTGCCATTTTTTTTTCAGGCGGAACACTGCGAATTCATTTAACCTGCCTCTAATAATCCATTTAAATAACGGTGTATCATGAACGTCTATTATCGCTTCACGTACATACCAAGAATCATTTTTTTTGATGAGAATTCCCACATGGGAATATGGTGATTTTGTTACACCTTCTATTGCCTCAACCAAATCCATTTTGGGCAAGGACTGAAATATTATATCCGCTTCTTCTGGGATATATTTTTTGTACCAATAAAATGGTATTGCATATTGATAAATAAAAATACCAAAGAGCAAAATTAGTAATATTGTTAGTCTGAGTTTTTCATGTTTTGTCTTTGGATATATATTCATACTATGGACTGCACTGGCGCACCGGCAAGGATAACTTGATGAAAAAGCAAACAAAATATGGCTAAAAAACGAAGAAAGATCAATAAACAACAAAATTGTAGAAACCAAAAAACGGCCAGGCTTTTTCAGGCAGAGTTCATCCTTTTGTTATGCCATAGGTTGCTTATTTTATAGGATTTTATTTCGTATCTTCTCAGCTTCAGCCTTATCGATATTCCTGTTGAGCTTCCTCAGTTCATTCCATAAGGTCGAATATGACCATTTTTTTCCTGTTCTGGTTTTGAACCCGCTCTCATTCAATAAATTGGCAATCTTCTTTTTGGGAACCCATTGTTTTAGATGATGTTGCGCAACCTCTATGGCTTTTTCAAACTGGTCATTGTATTCATCCTTAATAGAAGGTTTTATCGGCGCTATTTCATCGGCTACCCTATGTTCAACTTTAGTTTCATAAGATTCAACGATATTTGCTGCTTCACTCTCTTTGGCTCTATGAGCCATTTCTTCATAAATGGGACACTTTGGCTCACAAGGTGCTTTGAACCGGTTTTTTTCG
>JAIVWD010000125.1:0-8887 GCA_049190315.1 Deltaproteobacteria bacterium
ATCCTGCAACAGCCTGTAAAAAGCGAAATAATCAAAGATGCCTTCCACTATAATAATAGTAGTATAGTATTCAATATATCTTGCAGCCTTATCAATACCATACAACCATCCTCTTGTGCATATCTCTGTATCCTGTTTCTGTTGTTTGATCCAGTGTGTCCCTCTGTTGTCAGGACGCCTTCCCATAAAGCCGTGAATCTTGCCGTTAATATCGTAAATCGGAAACGTAATCCGGCCTGCTGAACGTGCTTTAATATGTGCGATTTTTCCGACTATAACATTATGTTCCCGATCTACTATAATGCGGTCACACGTGGGGAAAGCGCATTGATTACCTGAAGCAGCTAAAATTTGCTTTTTTGTTGCTTCAGACGGTTCTCGATGTTTAATCTTTTTAACATTCATTACTGGCTTCATTTTTGGTGATTATTCGCCTACTCTCCTCAAGGCTTCATCAAGTATTTTTCGCGACAAATATAGTCCTGATCTTATAAGCTCTTCGATAACAGGCCTCGCTTGTGGTATCAATCCCCGTTTTTTTGCAACCAATATGATGCCCAATGTACCTCGTACAGGAATTTTTAGAAGTGATGCACATTTCCGACCGTTTAGATCATCAATAATAGTTTCCACCCCAGGATTCGCATAGGCATATGAAAGTACGGATGATTCACCTGGCCCCAGTGCCCAATCCGAAATAATCTCCGGCGTTGGGGGAGAAGCAACGATTTCAAGCCAGGATGTATTTTCAAGCGATTTGGCCGTAATATCATGCAGGCCTCGCATCCTGATCTCATGAGCCACTGGTTCAGGGACAAATATGGGATCGGCAAAATGATGTAAGAGGTCCATCCTTTGCCCACGGCTGAAAAAGATGAGCGGAGAAGCATTAATGACGGCTGGATTATCCACGGGAAAGTTCCCTGTCCAGGTCTTCAAAATCTATTTGAAATGAATCCTTGCCCATTCTTGCAAGAGCCAAGAGGAAATCGGTACGGTTCAGCCCTGCTATTCTTGCTGCAACTTCCTGGCTTACCTTCCCCTGTTCGTACCAGGCGGCAGCAGCAGCAAGTCTCATCTCTCTGGTAAAGTCATCCGGACCAACCCTCAGAGCTGCAAATACTTTATCAGGTAGTTCCATGGTCAATGTTGGCATTTTTTTATTTCTCCATATTGTCTTTCCAAGTTTGTTGAAGGGTAATAACTTTTTTTATCATTGAATTTCTTTTGAATCAAGTTCTATTGTCATTGATTTCAAACAAATGGCTCAGGGTGTATTTTTTTTAACCGGTGGTTGATATCTCTACCGATATTTTCGGCATCCTTTTACGGCACATTATGTGCTGCGAAAACCGCTCTCCACCCGGAAACAACCTTATGAGTCTCCATGATCACTTCCTGGGTCTGTTATCGTCGTTTTAACCCGAAATGCTGGCCTCCTGCAGGAGTATTTCAAGATGCCTATATTTTACGTCCAATAACGGTAACGGTTTACTATACTATTATTACCTGTTTTACAGGATTTTATTTGGTGTTATTGGATGATTAATAGCGTAAAAAAATATTACACAGTATGGAGAATGTGTTGTGAAGGCTGTAATGGTGTAATGTGCTGGAATTCTATGCTATTACTATACTATTATACTTTACTACACGACCAGAACCGTCTCCATTTACCTTTTGTAATCACACCGTCACGGAATTTAGAAACAACCGTACCATTTCAAGACAGGTCAGTTTGTAAAGGTATTACAAAGGCTCTCCCTGATACACATACTTTTAATGTATTTGAGCCGAATCAAATTATTTGTAGGGGATCTGATTAAACAGGTAAGGGTAACGGAATATGAATTTTCAATGGTTCATTTCGGGTTTGTAAAATAAAAAGGGCAAGGCTTTGGAGGCCGTGCCCGATTGTGCCCAAATTGTGCCCGTCAAGGTCAAAGGTTAACAAACATTTCCAAACGAAACCAAAAACGTCGTCGGAAATGCGCGTGAATACAATATGTTAAAAATACTACCAATTCGGATTTTTCAAATGCTGGACTGAAAATCCGCGTGTCGGCAGTTCGATTCTGTCCCTCGGCACTCCTTTAGCTAATTTCCTTGGTATAGGGTTAGTCGCATTTTGGCTAACCCTTTTTTAGTTTTGAACCCAGAACCTTTTCCGTATTTCACAGGGGCGTTCTTAATTTATCTTACCTGTACCGTAAGTCCGGAAGATCGTACTGGGACCCAATAAAAAAGTATAATCTTAATGCCCTAATCAAGACGCGGCCCCGAGCCTCTTCCAATTGGGTAAAAGTAAAAGTGGGGGTTATGGCAAAGGTCTCATGCCAGGTCCCAGGGTACGGCGTAGTCACGTTCGGACAACTGAATAATGCCTGAGCATGGGGCGATGACTAAACCATGGGCAATATTAAGCCGTGGATATTTTTTGCGAAATGCAGAAATTCCCATTGTGTCGCGGCGGGAAGGGTTGGTTTTAGCTTTTATTTCAATTGGATGGAGAATTCCGTTATATTCCAGTATAATATCAACTTCTGCGCCGCTGTATGCCCTCCAGTGATAAAAATTAGGCATTGGCGATAAAAAGGCAGTCTGTTTTCTTAATTCGGTTGCAACAGCAGTTTCAAACATTGCTCCCCAGAGAGGATGTCCACCGATGGCTTTAGGCGTAGATATAGCCTGAGTCAAGCAGGCAAGGCCGGTGTCTGTAATATATCCCTTTGGCTTGTTACTGACCCTTTTTATTAAGTTTCCTGAATATGCGGGAATTTCAAACCACTGGAAAGTGGCTTTTAAAATATCGAGCCATCTTTGAGCTGTTTGCGGTGTTAGACCCAATTCTCTGCCCAGTTGGCTATAATTTATTTCCTGTGCTGTTAAGGCGGAAACAAGTTGAAGAAATCTGCCGAATAGCTGCAAATCTGATACTTCAGCTAAAAGCCTTACATCCCGTTCAATATAAGTGCGCTGGTAAGCATTGAGAAAATCCGGGATGACTTCAGAGGCCAGGAATTGTGCTTCCGGCAAAAAACCCCGCCAGAGCTGTTCGTAGAGGGTTATTTTATGTGTAAGTCGTGACTGGTTCATGGTCAGGAATATATCCGGCGAATCCAGCCATCTTGCAATCCATGGAATAATTGAATCGCTTTGGCTGATTTCAAGCAGACAAAAACTGTGCAGATCCAGAAAAACAGCACGGCCGGCAAGACTTTCCGACATGGATTTCATTACACCCCATTGTTGGGAACCTGTAAGAATATATTGGCCAGAGGTGCGATTAAGATCAATACGCCGTTTTATCGAAGCAACCAACTCCGGAGCATACTGAATTTCATCAAGAATCAGGGGAGGGGGATGATTATCTAAAAAAAGTTCAGGATCTTGCCGAGCGTTTTCAATATCAATAACAGGATCAAAAACGACAATTTCTGACTCTATACCCAATGTATTTTGAAGCAGCGTACTTTTTCCGACTTGCCGGGCACCACTGATAACAACTACGGGAAAGGATTCAACCAGCTTATAAAGTTTGTCTGTCAATATTCTTCTGATATACATGGTGTAATATTGATGATAGCATCATTAAAAGTCAAGTATTTTTTTTGAAAGGCCGACATGCAGTGAGACTTTTGAAAAATGTTTCCCGCTAAAAGCGGGATTCAAGTTCAAGGAAGGCGAAAATTTTAAATGCAGGAATACAGCTTAGCTCATAGCTGATGGCTCTTAAGCTCATAAGATAAAAGGTGTAACAGCTTATCAGCTCAGCAGCTTAACAGCTAATATAGTCTGACGCCGACACGAAGTGAAGCTTTAGGGGGAAACCCGCGGGACGCTCTTAACTATTTAACTTGATTGGTAGGAGGGCGTCCCCCCATCTCACGGAAAAAATACCTTTATCAATGCAGGCGGAAAAGTAATCTTCTAAAAGATCGGGCACATCTTTTGGTCTGAATGTGTGAAGGTCAATGATGTCTTCTATAGGAATTTTTACAGGTTCCATAAGAAATTCGAGATAGAATGTCTATAATAGATTTTCAGATAACTGGTTCTGTTCCCGAGAACAGACGCTTAATGTTTTCAATATGGCGCAGGTAGATAACTATTGATATTAAAGCAGCACACATCGCCAGTACTTTTGAATTTGTCGCCTTCCATACAGCAACTGGAAGCATTAATGCCGCTCCAAGAGATCCGACAGATACACGGTTGCATAAACATATAAGCATTATAAAGGTCAGCATGGCAAAAAAACACGCTATCGGTGAAATTATAATGAAACACCCCGCTGCAGTTGCGACACCCTTTCCACCACTCTTAAATTTTAGAAAAACAGGAAAAAGATGTCCTGATAAAGCTGAAACAGCTATAAGGGATACATATATTTCAGCCCAAAAACCATTAACACCCGTCAAATTGATAGCAAGATATACAGGGAACGCACCTTTAAACACATCGCCTGCCAGGGTAATTATTCCCAGCCTGTTTCCTGCTATTCTTCTAACATTTGTGGCGCCTATGTTGCCGCTGCCCTTTTGCCTGATATCAAGGGTTGTAAACAACTTTGTTAAAATAAAGCCCCAGGGAACTGAACCGAGCATATATGCAAAAATTACAAGTGCCGGCAACTTTAATATATTTACAAGATCCATTATAAGTTATCCCTAAAATAATAATTTACCACGGATTTTCACGGAATTATCAAAATACCCTATAACCATGACCAGATTATAGTGATAATGCCGGCGAGAACAAAATGAGTCTCAACCAGAAATTCCAGTCTTATACCGGGAAGCATATAGCCTTGTTCAAAGGCTGAAAGAATCACAAATATGAAAACCGGACAGAGCGCAAGCAAGAAGCCAAGGGTTGTGATAAGCTGAAACGCACTCGACAGCAGCAATGTTGCGAGAATAACAGTTAACATGATTTTTAAAAGGCGCATGGTCCGCTTTTCTCCCAATAGTATCGGGATAGTTGCCCTTCCTACTATGCGGTCGCCCTGCATATCAAGGGTGTCAAAAAAAGCGGTTCTGACAAAAACCATGCAAGCTGACAGAAAAAACACAATAATTGTGCTCACGCTAATACTCTCAGATGCTGAAAGAGTGGGGAATATCGAAGTAACGATTCCCCAGGCTGCTGCTATAAGAACCGTCTTTGACCCTGGTATATCCCTTATCCTGCGATATCTGCCTCCAAAAAGGCTTTCCGGCACGAGCCTTATGTTATATGAAAGGCCAAGTAAACTCATGAGGAAAAGAATCAAAAAAGAAGCAATACCCATAAGATAGGCGGCAATCAGGCCTGCACTGCCGGCAAATACAGCAAGAGCTGCTAAAAATACCTTATGCTTCCTGTAAAAAAGAGCTCTTTCAGGATCATTGTAGTGATCGGCTTTACTGCCGATCAGGTTGTTTAGTATGTGCATGGACAGAACATAAAGTATGGATATAAGAACATGAGGGAAATGGTGCTCGATTCCCTGTAGCCTGGTACAGGCGTAACACAGGCATCCGGCACCAAGGGAAACATAGATATTTGTCAAAAGAAGTGATCGTTGTATTGAAAAAAATGCTTTGCGCCATCTCTGCTCTTTTTTTAAAAATAAAGATTCAAGACTTCTGTAAACTCTTTTTGTTATCCAGTTCGGAGTAGAAGCTCCTGCCGTTAATCCTATGTTTTTGGCTGAGGCAAGGGCTTTTAAATCAAGCTCATTTTCTGATTCAATGTGGTAAGAAGGTTTTCCTGATTCTTTTGCAATTTTAGCAAGCCTCTGTGTGTTAGCGCTGTTATGGCCGCCCACGACTATCACCGCATCTACTGACTTTGCAAAACGTTTTACTTCTGCCTGCCGCTTTGATGTGGAATCACAAATAGTATTGAAGATTTTGTAGTGCGGGAATTTTTTGTTCGCCCATTTTTTTACTTCTTCAAAAAATTCTATGTTCTGAGTGGTTTGAGCAACAATGATGGCCTTTTCAAAGGCGGGAAGAGAATCGAGGTCATTAATATTATCAATGGCATATCCCTTGCCATCTGAGTAGCCGAGCAGTCCTGTAACCTCCGGATGATCCTTGTCGCCAACAATTATTGATGTATAACTCTGCTCGGCGTGTTTTTTTATAATGGTTTGCACCTTGATTACACGTGGGCATGTGGCATCTATTATTGTAAAGCCGGCTTTTTTCAGCTTTTCCTTTGCCTGGGGAGGAACTCCGTGCGCCCTTATCAGGACAGTGCCTGAACCGTGATCCGGTATATCATCTATAACGGATATTCCCTTTTCTTTTAAAAGGTTCAGGATGTGTGGGTTGTGTATCAGAGAACCATATGTATAGATAGGATTTTCGTATTTATCCGGCGCGTCCAGAGCCATTTCAACTGCTCTGCGTACGCCCATGCAGAAGCCCGCGGTCTTAGCAAGTAATATTTTCATCTAATCAGGTTCAGATATCATTGATATTATAGCTTATCAATCCGGCTGCTATTTTTCCTTTAAGTTATACATTATTTTATGAGTTGTTCATGAGATGCTGGTTAGATATATTTTATGCTCTACAAGAGAAAGCGAATGAATACGCGCTTTTAAAAGTTTTTGCTCTCCAAATATGTTGTTTAATATAAGACCATCGCCATCGGGTTCGATTGTATCAACAGCCTCCATGACCAGCTTTTCATCGTTTTCTTCAATAAGATAAGCATTTGCTTCACACATATTATTTCCCCCTTATTTAGTGCCTGAACGAAAACTGCTAATTTCCCCAATTTCTGCGTCAGGCTATGTTAGCTGATAAGCTGTTATGCCTTTTTATCTTATGAGCTTAAGAGCCATCAGCTATAAGCTAATCTGTATTCCCGCGGTTAAAATTTGCGCCTTCCTTGAACTTGAAAAAATTTTCTAGTTTTCGTTCGGGCACTATTTATCCGTAAAATCCTTTAAATTTTCCTGTATCAGTGATTCGATAAA
Organism: Deltaproteobacteria bacterium; assembly: GCA_049190315.1. Taxonomy (GTDB): domain Bacteria; phylum Desulfobacterota; class Desulfobacteria; order Desulfobacterales; family ETH-SRB1; genus B13-G4. Next base: position 6,977 of record JAIVWD010000125.1, read on the forward strand.
ATGCGGAAGTGGAATTGAGGATAACCCTACTATTTCAACATTTTCTTGAGTTAGCGGTATGAGAAGTTTTTTGGCGGGGCTGCTTGCTACAGCCTCTGCGATTTTTGGTGTTATTTCACCCATCATGGCATTTGCTAAAATTATACCGATAGGCCCTATGATAACATCAACGCTCTTTATGGTGTGAGCAATGGCATTTTCTCCAGAGGCGCCACGATTTGCTCTTGCCTTAAGCATCTGGGATGTTGCTATAGCATTTGCGCCTAAAGCTATAATTTCAACCTTTTCGCCAAAACATTCTTTAAGCTTCTTTATAATCGTGCTTCCTATCCCGCCGCCTTGTCCGTCAATTACGCATATTCGTTTCATATTACTTACGTTTCGATAGTTTTTTCTTGTGCTCATTGAATTAAACACACACTATATGTTGCGATCAAGTTATAAGTGCCTAAAGTGAGCTAAAGTATATTAAAGTGCCTAAAGTTGTGGTACGCCTTCGGCGTGCTAATTGATAATCCAAAGATAGAGAGAGTTTGTATCCTTTGTACATTGATAGCATTAAAGAACCTATATAAAATGGCAGAATTCCTTAACTTTAGGCACTTTAGCTCACTTTAGGCATTTTAGGCACTTTGGCTCACAGAATTGATAAATTAAATTATACCTCTAAAAACCAGCGAAAGCGGAACTATCACTTATTTAGTAGTTTTTAAAATGAAGAAAAAAAAACATTCAATAAAAAAAGATAAAAAGAGTATTACCGGGAAAAAAGCTAAAAAAACTATTGCCGGCAAAAAGAAGGCTGCTAATAATTCCGCAAACCAGTCTTCTGAAAATGCGCTTGTTAAGTTTGATCCCCTTCAGAAATATTTGCAGGAAATCAGCAGATATAAGCTTCTTACAAGAGAAGAAGAAAGGGAACTTGCTATAAGAGTGCGCGAGCATGGTGATAAAGAAGCGGCATATATTTTAGCCACTTCCAACCTCAGGCTTGTAGTAAAGATCGCACTGGAATTTCAGAGACTTTGGATGCAGAATCTTTTAGACCTGATTCAGGAAGGAAATATCGGGCTTATGCAGGCTGTCAGAAAGTTCGACCCTTATAAGAACGTTAAGTTTTCATATTATTCTTCATTCTGGATAAAGGCATATATTCTTAAGTTCATAATGGATAACTGGCGCCTTGTAAAAATCGGTACGACGCAGGGGCAGAGAAAACTTTTTTTTAAATTAAAAAAAGAAAAACAGAGACTTATAGATGAGGGGTTTGATCCAAAGCCTAAGCTTCTTTCGCAAACACTGGGCGTTTCCGAACGAGAAATTGTGGACATGGAACAGAGGCTGAATGGTTGGGATGTATCTTTAGACGCGCCCTTGAAAGATGATTCAGATACCGAGAGGATTGAATTTTTAAGTACTGAGGATGAATCTACAGAGGAAAAAGTAGCAAAAAAGGAAATCGAGGAACTCCTTCATAATAAGATTGAAATGTTCAAAAAGAAAATGAATAAAAGAGAACTCGAAATATTTAATGTGCGCATTTTTTCCGATGATCCAGCCACATTACAGGAGATCGGCGATCGCTATGGAATATCAAGGGAGAGAGTCCGACAGATTGAGAAAAGTCTAATAAAGAAGTTAAGAGAATTTTTTAAACGCGAAATACCTGATTTTGATTCTTATGCTTTTAAAGATGAAGTTGAGTAAGGGAATATTATACAGAGGTTCAGGGTTCACGGCTTGAAACTTGAAATTGGAAAGTAGAAATTTGGGAGAGATTAAAATAGAAATTGGAAATTGGAAATTGGGAAGAACAGTACAAAAGCATGAAGGCCAAATTTCCAATTTCCAATTTCTATTTTTACTGTCATAAGATTTTTCGCTCCGCTCTAAATGACAACTTTGGATAGT
>JAIVWD010000126.1:0-6841 GCA_049190315.1 Deltaproteobacteria bacterium
TCTTATACTCAAGAATAAAACAGCTAAATCTGTTTTTTAGTTCATAGTTTCTGATACAGACCTGTAAAGTATAAAGCCCCATCCTTCATATCACTGAAGAAATGGGGCTTTATTTTTTTTGTAATCCTATGACTGGTCACCTGATCCTCCTGTTTGAGGTTCAAAAAACAGACTGAAATTACTCTATAACAAAGTATATTAAGTGAATATATAAATCAATTCAGTTTGTTATCTTTCCGCTGAATTAGCAGTATCATTCTGTCAATCCATCAATATACGATCTCAATCTTTGATTTGTCCATCATGATGCCATACCGTGTGTTGGGTCGTGTTCCTTTTGATGCGATCTCAAGGTCTTTCAGAGCGTATGGACCGAATCTGCCAAGCAGATTAGCCTTTATTTTTGCCTTGTAGGTGTTGAAGTTGTCAGAACTCAAGCCGGTGATGCCGGTATCGCTCATTTCATCCAGAAGGCGACTGCCGGAGATTCTCTTGTATAAACCGTTTATCTCTTCCTGATTTTCGTAAATAGAATGAATATTGAGGAAACAGTCAATGCAATTGCCGCAGGTTTCGGTTTCTTTTGAGCAACTCTTTTTCTGCATTGCAAAAAAAGTATACAATGCCATATGAGCCGGCATCATATCCATCTCTACCTTCTTGTACACAATCTTGCCGGAAATCAGATTAACGATAAGCCGGGATGTTTCCTCCCTGATTAAGGAAAGAGCAAGCGTGCCGGGATCTTTCGGTTCTTTGAGCATATCACCAGACAAGTTGTCCCTGACTGAAACAAACGGGATATGGATGAGGTTAATCTGCGCGAATTTTGTTTCCTTGAAGAACGGCTGTCCCTGGTTATCTCTCAGTTCAATGGCTTGAGATTTTTTAGGTGGATAAAAGAAATTGCGGTTGCTTTCAAATTCCGGGGAGACCAGCACGTGATAAAGGCGGTCCTGTGGACGGCCATACATCTGGGCCGCCAGAGTCAGGCAGGAACTCATGGTCTTGCGACCACCGGCTATGGAAAAAAGCACGGCGGTTTCCGGATCTTTTGTAAAATAAAAGGTCAGCTCCATACATTTTTTTAAAAGCTGTTCATTGTCCGATTCACTCTCAATATCCGGAAGCTCAATGCCGTATTCATCAGTAATTACATGAATATTCCGGTGACCGAAGTCTATGGTTGCAGGGTCAATGCTGTATTCTTTCAGATATTGGTAATAGTGCCCGTTTTTTCCACCCAAAAGTTCAGCAAAGATTTTTTCCTTGCCATCTCGTGTTGTAATCACATGTATCGCATCCACATGCCGGCTGCTCTGGTGCAGCGCATACAGGGTTTCGGTGATAACTTGAGGGCTTAATCCGGTCACGGCTAAGATGACGGTCTTCATTATATCTTCTCCGCTTTGATTTTACCCAGTCCAAACGAGGTCTGCTTTCCCAAATGTGTCTTTGAGCAAAACTCAATGAGAGGCAGATATTCTCCGATCTTTCCCTCAAAGATTACGGAACCGATCATACCGCCCATAAGCATGCTTTTGTCCTGGCGATGCGAGTAACGCTTCCAGTCAAACCAACTGAGATTTGTATCAACAACGTGAACTGTTTCAGCCCTTTTCACAAGCCCTCGGTAATCCAGGAGAGGTTCGCCGTCTCCATAACAGTCGAGAAGGGAAGACGCTCTCCTGAGCATGGCTCTGACAAGGACGTGAAACGGCAGTTCAGCCTTAAACCGGTTTTTGAACTTGAGGCGAAGTGGTGTTTCAAGAATAATTTTGAAACGAAAACTGCTTTTCGGATAGTCGGTTATGGCGAAAAGGGACAAAGCCTCTAAAGAGTCAGGCGACTTCAGTTTCTGGTCAACGTCGGAATAAACAATTTGTTTCCCATGTCTCACCTCTTCCAAAGCAAATCGGCTCCGTTTGCCGTTAATTTTCTTTCCAATGCCGATCTTGCCCATACGGTCAAAGGCATAAATGAAATAAGGGAGACTATTGTTTACTTCACCAAAAAGGAGAAAGTTAAAATCAAATAATGCTCCTTCCTGAAATTCCGTTTCAGTTGTCAGCGGAGGTTCAATTACAAATGGGTGTGGAGGCGAAGCGATTCTTGAGCCTTCAGACAGCTCCATGGCCTCGGATGTTTCAAAGACCAGGGCATAAACACATTTCTGCTTCAGCAGGCATTTGGTGCACTCTTCTCTCTTTAGAGCGCATACAATATTTTTCAAGGCCAGACCAAAAGCACCCCTGAAAGTTGATCCTTTGTAAAATGGCAGGATTGCCTTATTCTCAAGCCTGCAAAGAAATCGGTATTTTCCGTAACGCATTGCAAATACTCAAACATTTTCTTAAAGTTCTGATCAAATTTCTCCGAAAATAACATGAACTTTTTCATATAGCAAGCCTTGCAACCTTGCCATCAAAGGAAAGGAGCGTTTGAAAAAAGTTTTTCTTAACAAAACATGATATACGAATTATAATTCGCATATTAATAGTATTACTACGAGATATAATTCGTAAAAATGAAAGAAGTGCTGCTAAAACATAATTACCAGTGGCATGACAGGAGCTTTGATACTGGTATAAAAAGAGATCTTCTTGCAAAGATTATCAAAACACTTGATATCCGCCACGTGGTCGCAATATCCGGAGCTCGAAGATCAGGCAAATCTTACATTTTCAGACAACTTATCAAGCACCTTATTGATTCCAAAGTAAAGCGGGAAAACATTCTGCAGGTCAATTTCGAAGATCCGTTCTTTATTTCTTTGCGTAATGATATTTCTATATTTGAAAATCTTTATTCGGAATTTCTTAACATAAAAAATCCTGCCGGAAAGGTTTATCTGTTTCTGGATGAAATACAGAATATAAATAACTGGCAGTTTTGGGTAAGAGATATATATGACAGAAATGAGCACGTCAAAATTTTCATAACAGGTTCAAATGCCGAGCTTCTTTCTGATGAGCTTGCCACACATCTCACAGGCAGAGTACTTGCTTTTGATAATTTTCCATTTTCTTTTACTGAATATTTTAAAGGGCTGAATGATCCCCATCTCCCGGAACTTACTGAATCATACAGCCCTGAAAAACTTTATGAACATTTGTATCCATATAAAGAGAAACTTCTGCATTATATTGAATTGAGTTTTAAAAGAGGGCTGTTCCCGGAAGTTGCGTATCTTGAGGACATTGAACTTGTTAAAGATATTCTTTCGCAATATTTTCAGAATGTGCTGTTTCGGGATATTGTGCGCAGGTTCTCTATCAGGAAAACAAAAGTCATTGAACAATTGGCATATTATCTTTCTACAAACTTCACTTCCATATATTCTTACAGAAAACTTGCAGATGCAGTGGGAACCAATGAGAATACAGTTAAAGAGTATCTCTCTTATTTTGAAAAAGCTTATCTGTTTTTTTCTGTAGATTATTTTGAGTATTCTCTTAAAAAGCAGTTTAAAAGGAACAGAAAAATATATGCCGTGGACTGCGGAATGAGAGATGCAACTTCATTCTCTTTTTCGAAAGACAGTGGAAGGTATGCTGAGAATACTGTATTTCAAATGTTAAGGCGAATAACCGATAAGGTCTATTACTGGTATGAAGACAGCAGTAAAAAAGAGATAGATTTCGTCATAAAACCACGCAACCAGCCGATTGCAATCAATGTATCATATACTGACGAATTACCGACCCGCGAGTTCGAGGCATTCAAAGCCTTCTCAAAAATTGCAACGCCTGAAAGATCCATACTTGTGACCAAAAAGCATTTTGAAAGAAAAACACTGAATGGAAAAACCATCGAACTTATACCTCTGTGGATCTTTGTATTTCTAAAACTTTTTTGATTCATAAGGCAGTACTATCTTTGCTGTCTTGTTGATTGGGCGATTAATAATGCATCTTTATCGCTTTTGGTTTTCCCTAATAACAGTTTCTTTTTTTTGTTTATAACTTCTCCTTCATGATTTACCACGGTGTTTTTATCGAGGACAAGTAAGCCCAACTGCGACATTACATCCTGTTTATATTGATAATCGTATTTCATCTTTTCTAATTTATATTTCATAAAAATCCAGATCAATGCAAAAACTACCGCAACGGCAAAAACAACTCCAAGGATGATAAGAGCGTACTCCACGGTTTTTACCCCTATCTCTCCCAGAAATATTATCAAATTGTCTAATTGAGAAAAAATTATAGAACCAATGCCCAATAATAGCAAAGTCAGTAAAAAGGGGGCCTGTCGAATTAAAGTTAATGATGCATTTATTTTATTAAAAGGATTGTTTTTTTCATTATCCTCCTCAGATGACCCGGAATCCACGGTTTGAGGAGTAGAATGACCGAAAATAAATAAATTAAAGGCAGTTATAAAAATGCCCAATATAAATGTTACTCCAATCGGCACCAAAAAAGATGCGAGAAAATAGTACTTCCAGGGAAAAGGAAGATTGACCGGTTCAAGCTGGAAAAGAAAGCAAGATCCAAAAATTATAATTTCCAGCAAAAAAATCAAGCTGATGTAATATTTAATAAATTTTTTTAATTCAGTTGCATCAAAAAGCGTAGATATGCCTTTGAAGTTATTATTGTCTATTTCAGACATACATATATTCTCCTTATTATAAAAAAAACTCAGGTAGACAGTCCGAAGGTCCCTAAAAGCCTTCAGCCTTCAACCTTTAACCTACCCACTTACTTTGTAATGACAAAATTGAAATCCTTATCAGCCCCATATTTATTTTTGGCATATGTGGTCAGCACCCAATGCAGGCCTTCGCTCATAGAATCAACCTTAGCTGATTTTGAGATGGAGACCGACTTGATCATTATGTTAGACCGCGCCCGGATATAGTCGTCTTGTTTCTTTACTTTACCAATAAGATTTTCCTTCAGATCTGATGTAAAAATTGAAAATGAATTTAAACCGCCTATGATACGATATTTAACAATAACGACTTGTTTTGACATTTTACTGCGAACTTTTTTTTCTGCAATATTTAATCTCTGGGTCGCCCATTCAGTCAGTTCTTCTTTATTTTTGATCCATAAAGAAGCATCTGGTAATGCCGGCGCACTCAAAGACTGCTGATACCACTCTATTGATTGCCGGTAATCCCTTGCCACGCCTTTGCCGTAAAAATAATAATCCCCGATCATTATTGCTGAAGCAGGCTCCCGGCTGGAATCAAACGCTTTTGTGAACCATTTCAGCGCTTCCATATATTTGCCTTTATTATTAAAGAAGATGCCCATTTGATAAATGGCAAGAGGATTGTCGTTATCAGCCGATATTGTTAACCATTTTTTGTACGCTTCCTCTTTATCTTCACTTTTCAGGATGCCGGCTTTGTATAAAATGCCGAGATTGTATTGCGCCTTGCTGTATTTTCTATCAAAAAAAGATTGATTTTCGATTAACTCATTAAAATATGATTCTCGTTTCTTAATATTTGCAGATATTAGACTTCTAAGAGTTGCGATTTTCTCTTTGTTGTCTGTAATGTACGCATCCGGGAAATCGTCCGAATATAGTTCTCCAAGAAAGATAATTGCTTTAATATTACCTTTTTTTGCTGCTGTCTTAAGATATTTGACTCCCTTTTTCAGATCATTATTATCATCCTCTGATATCATCGCTATTCCTCTGGAATAATAATCTTGCGGGCTGCAATTCCAGCAGCCATCCCCAAATAGATAATAGAGCATGAAAATAACATAAATACCCAGGCAAATTCCAAGAAACAATGCTACAGACCTTAATTTTTTTTCTATCGTCATTTAGCGACCCTTTGGCTTTGTTTGGGGCACAATGTTTACGGTAACTGCAAAATCAGAGTATGCGGATCTCCGTGACAATCATTACAACTGCTGAATTTCTCAAGCAATTCCTTTGAATGGGGTTCCTGCCCATGACACTCCCGGCACATTGGAATATATCGGTGCTTATCAGCATGGCAATTGGCGCATTTAAGAAAACTATGTTTATTATTGCCGCTCAATAATTTGTTGCCGACATCAGCATGACAACCCGTACAGACAGCATCTGCCGCATCTTCGGTATAGCCGACCATCAAGGGCGAATGACTCGGGTGGCAAGCATTGCACTCCGTATTTCCGATAAATGGTGTATGTGTTTTATCATGGCATTCGATACAAGTCGGTATGTAGCCGTGCCTGTCGTGGTGACATGAAGAGCATGCAGTGTCGGTATGTGCGCTAAGGTTTTGAGTTGTCTCGGCTGCCTGATCAATATGGCAGTTGCCGCAATCCTCAACCATTTTTTCAAAACTTAGACTATCTACAGGTGCATGAGCATTTTCATGACACCGCAGGCAGTCTGGAAAACCAGCCCCATGGAATAGGGTATGGCAGTCAGAGCAGTTGGGAACAACGTCTTTCCAGTTTTTTCCCGGTTTATATGTGTGAAATATTTTGTGACATTTCTTGCAAACCACCTGATGTGCTCCACCTTTGTCTCTAATGTCCGTAAAAACTGAAAAATGACACCGGGCACAATCACGATTTGTAATCGGTTCGATTCTTTGCTCGTAAAACGCAGTACCACACTCTTCAGCAGCGACATTAATCAACGAAAAGGCGCTCAAGCTCAAGTATATGATCAAAGTGCAACCAACGATGTCGGCGAAAAACTTTCTTCCCATTTTGTGTCCCCATCTTTTATTCGGTTTACAGTTGTCGGTTCACAGTTCACAGTTTTTTAATGACTCAAGTTTCGCACCCACTAATTCCTATGAAGCTTCTCTGGCAGGGCAGGTATTAGATAGTTTTTTTAAAAAGCAAAATATGTTCACTCTGGCTTTGGC
>JAIVWD010000126.1:6851-8869 GCA_049190315.1 Deltaproteobacteria bacterium
AAACCTTCTATGTGCCTGTCCTGGTCAAATTCCAAGGTATAGTGGTTTAGAATATCAATCATATTATTTTGCTCTTTTAAAAAAACTATCTAATACCTGCCCTTTAAAGCTTTTGTTGCATAGAGGTGTGCGAAACTTGAGTTAATGAGTTATGCAACGGCTGAAGCATTTCGACCTGTGCGGTTAGCTTTTGGATAAAACTGTTCAACATCCTTTTTACCTCATTGACCTGTTGATTAAGTTCTCTAAAATCTCTCATTTCCACCCCTTTTCAATGCTAACGGCTAACCGCTAATGGCTAACCGCACAGGTTGAAGCATTTTGAATATTGATTCCAATAATTCTTATCTACTGTCTATCTTTGTTAACCGTGAACTGTGAACCGTAAACCGTAAACCGTTTCTTACTTAATCAATCCATGAGGATCTTGATGACATGCAAGGCAATCCGGAAATTTTGCATGAATATCGTATTTATGCGGTTCCCCATGGCATGTTTTGCATTTAAGTAAACTTTTATGCTTTTTTTTATGACAATACACACATCCTAATTCATGATGTTTTGTCTGACTTACCGCTGACATCTTTTCCCCCACAAGTTCGTGGCAGATTAAACAGAAAGACGTGTCAATGTCTTCTCCATAGATTACTTCCAACGGCATATGGGGTTTATGGCATCGCAGACAATCATCAAGGGCCATTTCCTCTGTATGCGCCTCATGACATTCCATGCATGATGAAGATTCGCCATGCTTTACATGGCATTCATTGCAGTCTAATCCGGCGTGTTCGCTCGGATGTGTCTTCATCTCTTTACCCTGGTCCGGATGGCAGGATACACAGGCCGAGTTAACAGAATCGGCCTTGCTCAGATCCATCTCCATGGGATAATGAGGATGGTGGCATGATGCACAATTTTCCACCTTATAGTGTGGTTTATCTGACGGCACATGACACAGAGAACATTTTGGAATAACATTTTTTTCAGCAGGAGGATGCTGCTGATGGCAATCAATACATTTGACTGATTTGTGCGCTCCTCCACGCTCGTCAACTGCAGTTACCGTTTCATCATGACAACTGGCGCATAAAGCCGGGAGAACAACAGCATCATACTTGATTGCTGAGGGACGATGAGGTTTATGACAAAGGAAGCAGTCCTTATCGTTCATTTCAGGTGAATGAGGCTCATGACATTCCAGGCATGCAGTAGATTCGCCATGCTTTGAATGGCACTCTTTGCAGTCTAATTCGGAATGCGCACTTGGATATGTCCGGTTCTCTTGCCCTTCAGTTGGATGGCAGGATACACAGGCCGGTTTTACATTATCGATTTTGCTCAGATCCATCTCTTTGGGGTAATGTGGATGATGGCACTCTTTGCACTCTTTCAGAGCATAATGGGAACTTGTATCAGGTGCGTGACAAGCACTGCATTTCGGAATGATATTTTTCCCATGGGGGGGATGCTCCTCGTGACAATCAATACAAGTGACTTCTGTTTTATGTAATGCCCCCCGTTCGTTGATTTCCCGTATGTTGCGCGGATGGCACTTGATACAATCCCCTTCGACTAATTCAAGAGAATTGTTCTCAGCCAAAGACAAGGTGCTAAAGAGAAGTATAGCTAAACAACCAATAATACTGATAAACACCTTTTTTCTCATCTGTGCCTCCACGTATAGGGCTTTGGGTTCAAGGTTCAAGGTTCAAGGGTTGTCGGCTTTTAACCGTGAACCGTTGAACCCTGAACCCTTAAACCTAAGTACTTTATTTTCTACTCTGCTAATGCATGAGGATTATTATGACAGTCAAGGCATAACGGGTATCGTTCATGCATAGAGGCGCCATGCAGATCGGCGTCGTGGCAGCCGTCACATTGTGTAACCGCCATGTGCTCGCTCTCATGACATTCTATGCAGCCCATTTCAGAATGAGCTTTCTTGCTTGATGCAAGGGCATTGCCCACATCTTCATGACAGCAAGCGCAGTAATTATTGGGAATACCATCAGCATAAT
>JAIVWD010000127.1:0-8867 GCA_049190315.1 Deltaproteobacteria bacterium
AGGAGTAGTTTAAGGATTTTAGACAGAAAGTCAAACTTTTTTTCTCAGGACACAGGACTCAGGACACAGGAATCAGCTAATTACAAAAATTTTAGTTGCACATTTCCCTTTAATAAAGGTAATTTATTAAGTAAATTATCACAATACTCCCAATCATCCAGAGTCTCTTTCCATTCATTTGGTATAGCATTCACACCAAAGTATGCACCAAGTACCATGCCTATCGCTATGGAGCGTGAAGCATTGTCTCCTCCTACCATCGTATTTGCCTGTAAGGCTTTTTTTAGTCCATCTTCTTCATCGGCATATTTGAGTATGAAATAAACAGCCCCTGGCAGTGTGCCTTCTGTTGGGCTTGCTTTACCTACGCGTATGGGTTCAGATCTTCCTATATCCCAGAGTCTTGCCATACTTGTGAGAGCCAGGTCATCAACAAATGGTTCTTTAGAGAGTTGTGAATTTTCATCTGTGGCTTCTTGATACTTTTTGATCGCTTGAGAGACTTTTGAAGATATAAATGGAAGGATGATGCATTATAATCCACGCCCATGGATAGAAATAAAAGATAATAAGTAATAAGCTTTTGCTAATCAAATATCCAACTTGAGGCTGCAGAGCTAAACTTTGAATATCTGCTATGCATCAAACATTTAGCCTTATTCACAGACAGTTGCGATATTTATATGTAATCTGCGGCATTGGCATCTACAACGCAATTGGATAGTCGCATTCTTTCTCTCCACAAGCCCCACACCATCTATCAATGAATACGTTATAGCTTTGTAAATATTTGCAGGCTCATAAGCTGTGTTTGTTGAAACAGCGTCGTAGTTCCACAAAAAATCTTGATTCCAGTCTAAATTTGGTCTTAATTTAGGTCATGTCTCATTAAGGGCCTGCATATGAAATTAAGCGTTTCAATAAAACCCATAAGTTATTTTAAAGCTCATGCCGCGGAAATTATTCGACGTATCTCAGAAAATCAGGAGTCAATGGTTATCACGCAAAATGGGGAAGCAAAGGCGGTGATTCAGGATATTCGCAAATACGAACAGACCCAGGAAAGTCTTGCACTGCTGAAAATCCTGGCACAAAGCCGGAAAAGTCTGAATAAAGGAGATGTTCGACTTGCGGCCGATGTTTTCAATGAGCTGAAAACGAAAATGAAAGATGATTCCACCTCATGAGTTTTATTGTGCATATAATAGGAGATGCCGAAAAAGATTTATATGAAATCTATGATTATGTCAGAAAATCGGGCTCTCCGATCAATGCCCAAAAATTATTTTTACGGCTGGAACAGACGTGTATGAGTCTGGCAGACAATCCGGAACGAGGGCACATTCCACCGGAGCTTGAAAGAATAGGTGTTTATGAGTATCGGGAAATTCACGTTAAAGTATACCGAATCATCTATCAAATTATCGATAATGACGTGTTTATTCATTGCATCCTGGACGGCAGGAGGGATCTGCAGGAACTGTTAGAATATAGAATCTTGAGATAAATGACGAGAAATCCATAAATAAATGGATTTCTCGCCTGGAGCCTAATATTTCGGATAAAAATGTATTACAACAAATTGGAACCTAAGTTGAGTGAAACAGCCACGGTGGATACAGACAATAGTTTTCCTAATTTTTGGTATTATTGTCTTACTCCCGATCCTGTTTATGGTCATAGGTTCTTTCTGGGCAGACGGCCAACTCTCTTTGAGCAGCTATCGTGAACTCTTATTCGATAAGCGCCAAATCGGGTTGATAAAAAACAGCTTTGGGCTGTCTTTTGGCGCTACACTCCTTTCCCTTGCTATTGGGGTCCCTCTTGCCTTTCTTTCGGCGAAAACCAATCTCTGTGGACGAAAGATAGTCGGGGTTGTCTATTTCATTCCGATATTGATACCCCCCTACATGCATGCTATTGTCTGGACTCACCTGTTAAGCAAAAATGGTCTTGTTAACCAATGCATTGCCCAGCTCTTTTCGCTAAAAGAAACTCCCTTTGATATCTACGGACTGCCCGGCGCGATCTTTGTTATGACATTGGCCTACTTTCCGTTTGTTACCCTGCTGACCGCGAGCGGCCTCAGGTCAATAGACCGACGTATGGAAGAGGCTTCCCTACTCCACCACGGTCCGTGGAAGACTATTAAAGGGATCACGTTACCCCTGGTTGCCCCACACATCCTCTGCGGGGCTCTCTTTGTGTTTATTTTTTCTGTAATAAATTTTGGGGTGCCTGATATTCTTCGCCTTCGGGTCTATCCATTAGAGGTTTTTATCCAGTTTAGCGCCTATTATAATGAAAAAGCCGCAATGGCATTATCGCTTCCATTAGTTGGCCTGACTCTCTTGCTTGTAGCGCTGCAAAAATGGTATATGAAGGATCGGTCGTATGTAAATCTTGCGAGTGGTTTTGAAGAAACGAAACGCTACCACTTAGGGCGGCTACAGTGGTTAGCTTGCATATTTGCCTTTGGAGTTCTCTTTCTTTCAGTAGTTGCGCCAATAGGTGTTCTCTTAAATGTGGCCGGACCTCTATCAACGTATGTAAAGGTTCTGGAAACTTCAAAAACACAAATTGGATACAGCATAGTGCTGGCTCTCTTCGGTGGATTGTCCATGGTATGTCTGGCCTTTTTTATTTCCTATTTCATAGAGAGAATGTCAGGTCAGGCCAGAACTCTTGCAGAATTTGCCACTCTCATTCCTTTTGCCATCCCTGCTACTGTTTTAGGAATCGGCATGATAAAAGTGTGGAATCGACCCATAACTGATGTCATCTATGGAAGTTCTCTTATCATTATCCTCGGGTACGTGGCTCACTTTATTCCTTTTACCGCCAGAGTAACTTCCTCGGCCTTCAACCAGTTGAACCCTCGCTTAGAAGAAGCGGCATTCTTGGTTACTGCCAACTGGTTCAAAGTAATCGGTAAAATCGTTTTGCCGCTCATGGTGCCCGGATTGCTGGCGGCTTTTTTTATCGGTTTTATCCTCTCACTTGGAGACTTAGGAACCACGCTCCTTATTATGCCTCCTGGCAAGACAACATTGCCGGTTAAAATCTATAATCTCATGCACTATGGGGCCGAGCAGATGGTTGCTGCTCTGTGCCTGGTATTGATTGGAATCATACTGATTTTCTCAGGAATATTTTATCTGGCTTACAAAAAGGTTACGAAAACTGATTAGATGTTAAAAACGGAGAATATTACTAAAAGCTATAATAAGGTGGAGGCCGTAAAGGAGGTTTCCTTCCATGTTGCTCCCGGAGAAGTTTTGGCTATACTGGGCCCTTCGGGATCAGGGAAAACCACCCTCTTACGGTTGATCGCGGGATTTGAACGACCGGATGCAGGAATAGTGTCCATAGAGGGTATTGATGTAAGCTCACCAATGAAAATGATTGCACCATCAAAGAGAAAATTATCCATGATATTCCAGGACCTTGCCCTGTGGCCTCACATGACGGTGAGACAACACATCGAATTTGTTCTTAAGAAAGACAAGCTGTCCAAAAACATTCTCAATTCTGAGATTACCACAATTCTTGACCACGTTAGTTTAAATGGACATAATAGCAGATATCCTCATCAACTTTCAGGGGGTGAAAAACAGCGGCTCGCTATTGCCAGAGCCCTTGCTTCACATGCAAATTATTTACTCATGGATGAGCCTTTCAGCAGCCTCGACTCTATGTTGAAAGAGGATCTGCAACAGCTCATTATCGAGCTTAAAAATAATCTTCATATGGGTATTATTTATGTAACTCACAACATAGAAGAGGCGCTCGTCCTTGCCGACACGATAGCGGTAATGAACAAGGGGAGGCTTGAACAAATGGATAGTAAAGACAAAGTGCTTGCTAACCCCAAAAACGATTTTGTACGTCGTCTTTTAAGGATCGAATAAGATGTATACAAAGAATAGGTACCGAACAGGTTTATCCTTTTTCATTTTTGTGTTTTTATGTATGATTATTGCCTATGGAAAGCCTCCCACTACCTTAGCAGAGGAAAAAGAGCTGGTCTTTTCCACATGGGATGGCTTTGAAGTAGATAAGTGTGCCTCTATCTGGCTGATAAAACGGTTTATCAACGAAAATGCGGTTATAAAATTCTTCCCCAAAGGCGAAATTATAAAGGAAGGGATACCTTTCGATACTCCGGATGCCATATTCAAGCGATACCACAACATGTCCACGTTTGAATCCCTGTTAAAGCATTACAGACTGCGGGACCCAAAACTTATCTATATAGGCAAGATCATACATGATATCGAAGTAAACATATGGGAGAAAAAAATACTTGAAAAAACACTGATCGTTCAGGATGCCGTAAACAAGATCATATGGAATGTAAAAGACAGAAATGAGGTGATTCAGAAAAGTTGTAAATATTTTGATTCGCTGTACCAAGGGATTGTACTTAAGAATGAAAGATTTCCATAATGGGGCGGACAGAAATTATCTATCGCTGTGTAACCCTGAGCACCTCCTCAATTGTTGTAATCCCATCCAAAACCTTTTGAATCCCATCCTGGCGCAGTGTGATCATGTTATGATTTAAAGCCTCCTTTTTTATCAGGTTCGAATCATAGGTTTTAAGTATCAAACTTTTTAAATGGCTGTTCAATACCATAATCTCGAAAATACCTATCCTTCCCCTGTAGCCGGTATTTAAACATTTTTCACATCCACTTGCTTTGTAAATCGTAGTGTTTTTTACATGGTCAGGTGTAATGCCCGCGCTTTTAAGAGCCGTACCATCAGGTGTATATGGCTTTTTGCAGTTGCTGCAAAGAACTCTGACCAGTCTTTGCGCTGCAACGGCTATAACCGAAGACGAAATTAAAAAAGGTTCGATGCCGATATCAACAAGGCGGGTAATAGCACTTGCAGAGTCGTTTGTATGAAGTGTTGAGAAGACAAGATGCCCTGTAAGCGCTGACCGGACAGCTATTTCCGCTGTTTCTTTATCTCGTATTTCACCTATCAGTATGATATCAGGGTCCTGTCTGACAATTGATCTCAGGCCACGCGCGAAGGTAAGGTTTATCTTTGGATTGACCTGTATCTGGCTAATCCCTTTGAGCTGATATTCAACAGGGTCTTCTATGGTGATAATGTTGATCTCTGGTTTGTTTATGGACGATAAAATTGCATACAGCGTTGTTGTTTTGCCGCTTCCCGTGGGTCCGGTTATAAGGACAATACCGTTTGGCGACTTAACAAGATTTTTTAGGAGATCAAGCCGTTCGGGCTCCAGGCCAATATCCGGAAGTCTGAGAAATGAACCTGATTTATTAAGAAGTCTCATCACTACACGCTCTCCAAACGAGGTCGGGATTGTTGAAATCCGTACGTCGATCTCCTGGTTGCCTATTTTTACATCCAGACGCCCGTCCTGGGGAAGGCGTTTTTCAGCGATGTTCATCTTTGCCATAATCTTGATTCTGGAGATCAGGGCCGGCTGTATCCATTTCGGAGGGGTAAGCAGATCATAGAGAATACCATCCACACGGTGTCTGACCTTGAAGCTGTCCTGATAGGGCTCAATGTGTATATCGCTTGAGCGGGCCTTTACTGATTGAGAAATAATATGGTTCACGAGTTTGATAATAGGCGCATCACTGGTGTCATCCAGAAGATCCGCTCTATCCTCAATTTCACTGATGATAGTGGCGCCGTTTTCTTCCATATTCTGCACCAGTTGCTCAGCGGAATCCTGGCTCAAGTCATATGAGATGTTTATAACAGAAAGAATTGCATTCTTTGTTGAAAGAACAACTTTGAAATCTTCCAGCCCGAGAATTCTGACCAGGTCGTCAAGTGGCTGGAACGAGGCAGGATTATTTATAGCGATTATGCAGTCAGGGGTATGGTTGCTTCTTTCCAGCGGAACCATGGTATATTTCTTTAGAAATTGAATCGGTACATGCCTGGTAAAGTCGGATTTGAAATTATCAAGCTGAAGCTCGGGCTGGAAAGGGATATCGTACTGGATGCTTAATGCTTCAAGAAGTTGTGTCTCAGTAATTAAATTTTTCCGGATAAGTATTTCTCCGAAAGCACCTCCTTTTTCTTTTTTTATCTTTTGAACTTCGCTAATATCTTCTTCTGAAATGCCGAAGTTGTCTTTAAGTATTTCTGATAGATGTTTTAACATATTGTAAGTACCTAAATTAAAGTGCCTAAAGTGAGCTAAAGTATATTAAAGTGCCTAAAGTTAAGGTATTCTGCCATTTTATATAAAGATTTCCTGAGTCATTAATGCATAGGAAAGTGTAACTGTTTCTATTCCTATGTTATCAATTAGCACGCCGGAGGCGTACCACAACTTTAGGCATTTTAGGCACTTTAGCTCACTTTAGGCACTTTAATTCACTTCTTCTTGTACATCTTGATGTTGCCTTCTTTTATTTTGTCGATCTGATCTTTCTTCTTTTTGTAAACCATATCTGCTTCCACAGGATTTTTTATAACATGGGGTGTGAGAAAAATAAAAAGATTGGTCTTGTCATTTGATTTTGACATTGACTTGAAAGCCCATCCAAGCACAGGTATATTTCCAAGGCATGGAACCATGTATTCTATGTTGGAAAAGCTGTCGTCGATAAGTCCGCCTATAACAACGGTATTTTTATCCTTGACAATAACTGTTGTATCAATGGTACGCTTTAAAGTGGTTGGACGAAACTCTCCGCTGCTTGATTCCAGCTTGGTTACCTCCTGAGAAATGTTGAGGCGGACCATCCTGTCCTTGCTGATTTGAGGCGTAATCTTCAAGGTTATTCCGACATCCTTGTATTCATAATTGCTATAGTCCGTCCCTGCGGTTGTTGTATCCTGTCTGGTTATATAAGGGATATTTTTTCCAACAGTGATACTTGCTTCCTCATTATCTGTGGTTAGAATCTGCGGTGTTGAAAGTATATGAACATCTTTGTCCTTCTTGTAGGCCTGTATGACCGCCGCCAGGTTGGGAAAGATAATGTCTCCGATTTGAACAAATTCACCAAAGACACCCAGAGAAAAGCCGGAAGGAAAAGAAACAGAGCCTGTGCCTGTATCGGGCATTCCCCCTAAGTTGCTGTAATTACTTTCGCCCCCGCCGCCAAAGCCGCCGCCAAAGAATCCTGTCTTACTCTGACCATCATAGTCTGTCTTGCCGCCCGCCTGCCACTCTGTTCCAAGATTAAATTCCTTGTTCACATTTACTTCCATGATCAAGCATTCAATATAGACCATTGCCCTTGGAATATCCAGCTTCTTTATTATCTCTTCAAGTACCAGATAGTCATCCTTTTCCGCCATAATAATGAGGCTGTTGGTGGCCTTATCCGCTTTTATTATGACATCGCCTGAAATAAGAGGGGCTTCTTTTTTTCCTTTGGCGGGGCTTTGCTTTTTTGCCGGCAGTTCCTGGAGAACCTTTGCCAGATCTTCGGCCGTGGCATTTTCAAGATAATAGACACGGATTTTCTCTTTGCCTTTCGGAACCTCCCTGTCAAGCAGCTTAACAAGCTTCTTAATCCTGACAGTATCATTTTCGCTGGCAAGCAAAACAATTGTGTTTGTTCGCTCATCAGCTACGAATGTGACCACTTTACCCGGATCTTTTTTCTTCGTTTTTACTGTTGTTTTGAAGACGGAACTTAATATTTTAACAAGTTTTGTCGCATCGGAAAATTCAATAGGTATTACCGATATCTCCTGGCCGATGCCTGTAATGTCAATTAATTTGAGAATCCGGACAAGTCTTGTAATATTTGAATAGACATCTGTAACTATCAGCATATTTGTCGGAGGATAAGACAGTATCACGCTGCTTTTAGAGATCATTGGCGCAAAAAGCCGTTTTATTTCATCTGAATCAGCGTATGTTAAGGATATAATTTGTGTGACTATTTTATCTTCCGGAGAAGTAAGCTCATCTTTAAATCTGGTTTCAATATTCTTTGATCGTGCGTCAGGCGCTGGTATGATTTTGATTATTTTACCGGTTTTTACCGTAGTGTAGCCATGGACTTCAAGAACGGATTCAAAGACTTTGTAGGCCTCTTTCACTGATATTTTGGTAGGAGAAATTATTGTCACTTTTCCCTTTACCCGCTTATCTACAACAAAATTCTTTCCGGTAAGTTCACTG
Organism: Deltaproteobacteria bacterium; assembly: GCA_049190315.1. Lineage (GTDB taxonomy): Bacteria > Desulfobacterota > Desulfobacteria > Desulfobacterales > ETH-SRB1 > B13-G4. The sequence goes on from JAIVWD010000127.1 coordinate 8,150, forward strand.
ATGAATTTGATAAAGACATTAATATCAACGTCATTGAAATCTATGGAAACGAATCGTTCGACTTCTTTGTTTGTATTTGGAGATTCACCAGCATTTCCGGATGTTGTGGCTGATTGCGCCATTAAAGAACCTGCAAAAAAGAACAAATAGATGCAGACAGATAAGCATAAAATATTTTTTGAAGTATTGGTGTATGATTTCATTTTAATCCTCAAAATACTCAACGTATTCCTGCGGTTAAAATTTGCGCCTTTCTTGAACTTGAAAAAATTTTCTAGTGTCCTGTCATCTATGTAGTGGCGCAAATATGGCCGTCATTCCCGCGGAAGCGGGAATCCAGAAGCACCGAAGTAGTCAGAAATACTGGATTCCCGCCTTCGCGGGAATGACGATTGCCTGATACGATATTTCACGCATGACACGACACTATTTTTCGTTCGGACGCTATTTAATATTATAATTAATAGTTTTTTGCCGGCCTTTTCGTTTTAGTTGAAGCTGAACATTGGATGATGACTTCAGACTTTCATAAAACTTCTGAGCATCATCAACTGATTTAATATTTTTCCCATTAACTCCTGTAATAATATCCCCGCTTTTCAATCCCATTTCTGAGAATATGGAGTCTGATCTGATACTGCTTAGATTGAGACCATTTGGTTTTCCATTAGAAAAATGAGGCCGTATTCTTACCTGTTTTATGAGATCAGCTACATTT
>JAIVWD010000128.1:0-8815 GCA_049190315.1 Deltaproteobacteria bacterium
TGATGGCTTGGCAAAGTATACGGTTGAAACATTGAACGCGAAATATAAGGAAGGCTACAGGGTTGACATTGAGGCGATTGAAAAAGACAAGCCTGTTATTACACATGTTGGTCAAGAATGTTTTAAGCTCGTAAAAAGAGACTAATTTGAGTAAGCTACTCATAGTTTCCTTTAACTGAAAGCACAGAAGACAAGGTTGAGTTGCATCGAAGCAGAAGGGAGTAAATAGATATGAGAATTTTAAAAAGATGGGTCAGACCACTCATAAGAACCAAGATTATTTCTGGCCTATGGCGATACCAAAAATTCATTAATGATTGGCGAAGTTACCGAAAAATGGACGGAGCTGAGGCAATTAGGTTGAGAGATATTTATCCATGTTTGTTTGATAATAAACCGAGTTTTAGACCAAGTGGTCATTATTTCTATCAGGATATATGGGCCTTCACAAAAATCTATCTATCAAAGACCGATTTACATGTTGATGTTGGTTCAAACGTCAATCTTGTGGGGTTCCTTACTGCAATTACACAGGTAGAATTTGTAGATATTCGGCCCCTTGATGCCCCCTACCTTAAAAACTTCAAAAGTAAACCCGGCAACATACTGGCTATGCCATATGAAAGTTGCTCATTGAAATCTATTTCTTGCCTGAGTGTCGCAGAGCACATTGGATTGGGACGGTATGGCGATGAGCTGGATCCTATGGGTACGCAAAAAGCTGCTGTAGAACTTTCCAGATGTCTGGCAAGGGGAGGCAATTTATACTTTTCGCTTCCTGTAGGCCAACCCAAGGTATGTTTTAATGCTCATAGAATTCATTCGCCTAAGCAAATTCTTGATTATTTTCCCGACCTCAGGCTTGTAGAGTTTAGTGTCTACGATGACAAAAAACGATTCATTGAAAAGACAGATGTTGCATCAGCTGAAAACGCCAAATTTGAATGTGGAATGTTCCATTTTACAAAATTGTAAGGTCGTTAAAATTGTACGGTTCTTAAAAGAGAGATCGACAGTTACAACAACGGCTCTCTGATAGCCACTAAACGAGGAGCAAAAAAATGTCGTTGTTAAAAAAAATGTTAATAAAAATCTCAGGCAATAAGCTTTCACAGAAACTGCTACAGAAAAGAGTAAAAGCATTTCTATTCCTTATGGGTATCGGATCTGGAGGCAATGTAAAATATAGTGGAGAAAAGGCCATATTTGATGTTCTCTCAAATAAATGTAAATCTCCGTATTGTATTTTTGACGTAGGTGCTAATAAAGGACAATTCTTAGGGCTTAGCTTAAGGAGCCTTGACAGCGACAATTTTGATATTCACTGCTTTGAACCCAGTGCCGCAACTTTTCGTTCCCTCAAAGAAAATTCACCAAAAGATAAACGAATTATATTAAACAATATAGGTTTGGGTAAAGCAAAGAGTAAAATGTTGCTGTATTATGATAATCCTGGTTCTGGGATAGCATCTCTTACAAAACGAAGACTACATCATTTTAATATTGATTTTAGTAAATCGGAAAAAGTCCAAGTTGATACTCTTGATAACTATTGCCAGGAAAAAAGCATTAAGAGAATTAACTTGCTAAAAATTGATGTGGAAGGACATGAATTGGATGTTTTGGCAGGAGCATCAAATATGTTTAATAGTAAATTAATTGATATTGTTACATTTGAATTTGGAGGATGTAATATTGATACCCGTTCATTTTTTCAAGACTTTTATTACTTTTTTCAAGACGTTAACATGAAGATATCTCGGATTACACCTTCAGGATACCTTTATCCAATAGATTCTTATAAAGAACTATGTGAACAATTTAGAACCACAAATTTTCTTGCAACTACAGAACCATAACAACTATCTGGTAGTCATAAGAAAAACAGATAAATAAGTCTACCACGTTTTATTGGCGAGGTGTTAAAATGTACGCGACGTTAAAAAGTTTCCTGGAACGAACGACTTTTTTGGGATCTCTTGCAAGACGTAGACGACACAAGAGATTTGAGAAAAAGTATTCTGAGTGGAAGAAAAAAGGCTCTGTGCAGCCAATGCCGCACTTTGGGAAGCAAATGGTGCTTGCAGAATATGCTGAACGGTTCTCCCCGGCAATCTTTATTGAAACCGGAACCTATAGAGGCGATATGGTTGATGCAATGCTTAATCAATTCAAAGAAATATTCTCAATTGAGTTGAGCCATATTCTATTCGAAAAAGCCAAGAAGAAATTCTCGGGCTATAGTCATGTTCATATTATGTGTGGCCAAAGCGGAGAACTTCTGCCGGAAATACTAAGGAACGTAATGCAACCCTGTATATTCTGGCTTGATGCCCATTGGTCAGGCGGATCCACCGCAAAAGGTGAACTGGAAACACCTATCATACAGGAGTTGAAATGTATATTAAATCACAGAAACGCGGAGAACCATGTTCTCCTTATTGATGACGCACGGTGCTTTACGGGGGAAAACGATTATCCGACCCTACATGTATTGAAAAACTTTATACGGAAGATTTATCCCGATTGGATTTTTGAAGTGAAAGATGACATCATCAGAATTCATTCTGACAACTTGGCCATTTAGTCGTAACTTATGCAAAAACCAAAAAAAATATTTGTAATAGCTGACTTTAAGGACGAGTCGCCTAAGTCCATTCGGATGTCACAGCGAATGTGGATAAAGGGGTTGATCAGGCTTGGGCACGATGTCCAGAGGTTTAGCTACAGAAATATAATGATGCAGTGCAGTCCTTTCCCCAGTAAAAAAATTGCCCGGCGTTTTGCCAAGAAAAAAACCGATGTGCTTTTAGCAGAGCAGATCAAACACTATCACCCGGACATTGTATTTATACTAAGCATGAAGTATCTCGACGCTGAAAGTGTCTTGGAAATGCGCAATGCGGCCAGGGATGCTGTTTTTATCAGCAGGGACGATGACCCGTTTCCCGAAAAGAACCCGGGCCGTATAGAAATAGCTAAGCAGACCGATATCGTAATGACAACAAGTTGCGGCAGGTTTATGAAAGCTTATAAAGACCAGGGTGTGCCTTGCTGCGCGTTTTTGCCGAATATATGCGACCCTGATATACAATACCGGTACCAGGTCCAAGAAAAATGGAAAACAGATATAATATTTACAGGTAAACCTGAACATACCAGGCTTGACCGTTATAACGAGCGATACAATCTTGTCCAGCGGCTTAGTCAAATGTCCAACGCGAGAGTTTACGGAGCTTTTGGCATCCCGCGAGTTGAAGGTATAGATTACTTTTATGCTATTAGCGGCGCAAAAATAGGCTTGAGCATAAATATCGCAAATGACGTAAGTCTATATCATTCTGACAGGTTCATTAATTATATTTCCTGCGGCACGTTTACATTAGCCAAAAGGGTTCCGGATACAGATCTGCTCTTTAAGGACGGCGAGCATGTAAGATACTTTGATACTGCTGATGAATTCTTTGAATTGGCTGATTGGTATCTCAAGCATGAACAGGAGCGGGAAAAAATTGCTGAAGCCGGCATGAAAAGAGCTCACAGTGAATTTAATGCTGAAAAGATGGCCAGGCATATGCTTGACCTGATTGAAACAGGCAGTTATGACACTCCCTGGGCAAAAATCTTATAGGTGTCATATGCCAGGACATCAATGACCCGAATTATTTATCTGAAAGTCTATATCCCTTTTCTCCTTCTTTCTGCTCTTCTTGCGAGTATTTTTTCAGTATGTCTTTTGATTCTTGCTGTTTTTCTCTTTATCCATAGCCATTGCAGCCAGTCCCATAAATTAAGTTTCTTTTTACCTTTGTAAGATAATAAAAGAGAAATTCTATCTTTTTTATTAAAGATACCATCAGGCAATGTGTAGTTCAACTCTGCAAGGCTCTTTATTATCCATCTAAACCGCGAAACAGAACTCTTGTCCACTCTCTGAAGGTCAAAAAGAGCTATATCGGGAGCATCGGATTTGTCTTTATAATAAAGCAGGATATGGGTGGCATTGAAATCACGGTGATTGAAACCTTTTTCATGCATCCTTCCGGCAAAAATACCGATCCTGTTAATCAAATTTCTTTTTCTGTCATTAGCCTTTTCCCCCATAAAAAATTCAGGATTGTCTCTTAGCATATACTCAAGAGAAATAAAGGGAGAAAAATCTTCTGTTATGAGAAAAGATTGTACCCAGCAAAACTTAACGAATCTTTCCCCGGCAGCAACAGGTGAAACTGTTCCAAGCCCGCCTTTACGGAAATCGCATATATTTTCAAATTCTCTTTTGCCTTCAGACAAAACCGGTTTTGGAGAAAATAAAGCAAGAATTCTTTTTATCCCTGCAAATTCAGTATTGTGACGTTTTAAATAAAAATATTTTTTGCCGCTATCGGTTTGAATTTCAAAACGTATTACAGACCTTGCTTTTATTTTTTTTATGGTTTCGCCGTCCTGGTATTTCCAGACAGACTCAAAAGAATCAAAATGCACATCATCCAATACTTTCAGATAATCTTTATTAAATACCAGATGATCTTTTTTTATGCATTCAATCTGCGAAGAAAAGTCCTTCATGCTTGGCCTTTAGATCTAACTCTGTCATAGAGTTCCAGTACTTTTGTTACATGTTTTTCCATTGTAAAACATGCTGCCTTTGCAGCCGCATTATCTCCCATCCTTGTCCTGTTCGACAGCGGCTCAAGGGCTTTTATTCTGTCAGCTAATTCATCTGCCTTTTGTGTTTTAAGTATATAACCATTTTCATTATCACTGATAAGGTCTGCTGCCCCATTGGAATCGGTAGTAATTACAGGCAAGCCACAGGCCATCGCTTCCAGGCAGACATTTGCAAAGGCATCATAAAGCGTAGGTAAAACAAATATATCACTGCCGGCATAATATTTTTCTATATTACTTTTGGGCCCAAGGAATAAAACCTGTTCGCCCAGGCTATTGTTATCAGCCCATCTCCGGTATGTTCTATGGTTATCTGCCCCTATGACAAAAAGCCTGATTTTATTATTTTTCAAAAAAGACATGGCTTCTAAAACCAAATCAAGCCTTTTTAGCTTAAAATCATTTGATACAAAGATAAGGACTAATTCTTCTTTTTTTATGCCATACTTTTCCCTTAAAGAACTTCTGAACTTCTCTTTTACCCTGGGATTAAATCTTGATGTATCTACCCCATTGTAAATTACAACTATGTTTTCAGGATCCACCCTGTAATGCTCAATAATATTTCTTTTGACAAGCTCGGAATTAGTCATGACGATTTTACACCCTTTATCCACAAATATTCTGTGTTCCAAATAACTCAGAGCTATCCGTCTGGGACCAATCTTTTTAATAAAGCGAACAACAGGGTGGGGATATTTTTGCTGCATCTGGACAGGATTAATGCCATCTGAAACCCTGAATATGTCCTGATAAAAAATTCTTTCCATGCTGTGAATTATGTCGAATTTCATTTTCGATAGAGCCCGGTTTGCAAAAAAGGCAAAGGAGAGATTCTTAGCAGGAGAAGACAGGCGAATCACCGGCACACGATGAATAATGACACCTGGTTCTTCCTGCCAGATATTGGCAAAGATATGGACCTCGTGGCCTGCGCGAATTAATTCGCGGCTTAAAAAATATGTATATCTTTCAAGACCACCCTCTTGCAGAGAATATTTTTTACATACAAGTGCAACTTTCACATTTTGGCCTTTGATACTGCGATAATAATATTAACTTGCAATTCAACACATAACACACTATTTGTTTCACTGCATATTAATAAAAATGACAGGAAAAATAAAGCATATTTGTTTTATCTGCATCAACTAATACAAGGAAAGCAATCATGGCGTTAAGTGAAGAACTTCTCAATATACTTGCATGTCCAAAGTGTAAAGGCGATATATATATTAACGATACAAATGACGGGCTTATATGTGATAATTGTAAACTTTTATACGAAATAAGAGATGATATCCCTATTATGCTCATTGATGAGGCAAAAAGCATCGAACCTTAAAAAAATGAGTATACCCCAAAGCCCTAAACCTGCTAAACTTGTTGTAGGGCTCTTTATGAAGGAAAAGAGCCTTATTGTTCCGGTTGTAACGGAACTTGTTGAAAAAATCGGCTCTATTGACATGGTTAGTCAGTGGCTGCCTTTTAACTATACCAGCTATTACGAACCTGAAATGGGTTCTCCACTTTTCAGACGAGTTCTTGCATTTAAATCTCTCATTGAACAGAGTTCTCTGCCGGAAATAAAAATCATTACAAACAAAATCGAAAAAAAATATTCAAAAAACGATAAGCGTCTAATTAACATTGATCCAGGCTATATGCTTCAGGAACGTTTTGTTCTCGCAACCGGCAAAAACTACGCTCACAGAATTTATATCGGCATGGGTATCTATGCCGATCTCACTCTGATCTATCAAAAAGGATCATTTAGAAAATTATCATGGACATATCCTGACTATACTGAAAAAAACATGCTTACTTATCTTGAAATGGTACGAAATAAATATGCTAACGCCCTTCGGGCGAGCTGTTAGCTCTTAGCTGATAGCTTATAAGCTTAACAGCCAAGTCTATGCGTGGTGTGTTATATATGGAAACAAAAAATGATGAAAAGCATGACTGCATATGCCAGCTCGGAAAGCACAAAAGATCAATTAACTGTCTCAATAGAAATTCGCTCTTATAACAGCAAATATCTTGATATATCTCTGCGAATGCCTCATGAATATCTTTGCCTGGAAAATAAAATTAAAAGCATGGTCTCTGATAACGTATCACGAGGCCGTATAGAAATTAAATTACAGATAATAGATGATTCAGAAGACGCATATGGTTTTGATATAGATGAGCCTAAAGCCTTGGCATACATTAATGCACTTTCCAAACTTAAAAACAGGTTCAACATAAACACTGATATTTCCTTAGACCTTATGGTGAACACAGGTGGAGTTATTAAACCTGTTGAGGTCGGCAAAGATATTGATGCCTGCTGGGATAATTTAAAAACCTGCATAAGTATCGCGCTTGACGGCCTTAATGCCATGAGGAAAAAAGAAGGAGATTTCATTGCTAAGGATTTTATCAATCGACTTGATTTTATAGAAAAAACTCTTGGTCAAATCAAAAAGGAATCTGAAAATTTGTTATCCCATTATCAGGAACGACTGAAGGAACGCATAAATGCATTAACTCGCGGTATGATTGATATTGACCCTGCAAGGATCGCACAGGAAGCGGCTTTTTTTGCAGATAGAAGCGACATCTCTGAAGAAATAGTAAGAGTTGAAAGCCATATAAAAGAATTCAGGGCTATTATGGACTCTGAGGAATCCGCTGGAAGAAAGCTGAATTTTCTGCTCCAGGAATTCGGCAGGGAATTTAATACAATGGGATCAAAGGCAGGAAATTCAAATGTGTCACATACAATTGTAGCCGTAAAATCCGAGCTTGAAAAAATACGAGAACAAGTCCAAAATATTGAGTAGCAAAAACTGTAACACCTTAGCTTCTTATAAATATATACGCTTCAAGTATAATCACACCTGAAGCTCACGCCCTCAGCCGATTTGTTTCATAACGCTAAAATGTTACACAAAAACTTAGCTCTTATAGCTCAACAGCTATCAACCATGAGTTCGCTATAATAAAAAGGAAAAAAATATGAAACAGAAGTTGTTGAATATTGGTTTTGGAAGTACTGTAGTTGCTGATCGAATTGTGGCTATTGTACAGCCCAATTCTGCTCCAATGAAGCGCCTTAGAGATGAAGCAAAAAATAATAAACGTCTTGTAGACGCAACCCAGGGGCGTAAAACCCGTGCCATGATTATCATGGACAGTAATCATGTTGTCCTTTCAGCTATACAGGCAGAAACAATATCACAGCGTTATACTATTCTTAAGGATTCGGACCTTGTATGAATGATCAGGGAATTAGCCAGGCTTGTTCAAACCATAAAGAAAAGATTTGCTGTAATGGCAATCTTTTTATCATATCGGCACCATCAGGCACCGGTAAAACAACCCTTTGCAGAGCCATTCTCGACCGGATTCCGAATATGCTTTATTCGGTATCATACACAACAAGAAAGCCCAGAAATGGAGAACAGAATAGAATCGACTATTACTTCATAACAAAAGACGATTTTAAAAATAGAATAAAAAACGGCAAGTGGGCAGAGTGGGCGGAAGTTTATGGTAATTATTACGGCACGTCATCAGAATTTATTGATAAGGGCTTAGCCGCTGGGCGTGACATACTCCTTGACATTGATTTTCAGGGCACATTACAGATTCTTGATCAATACCATGACAGTATAACCATCTTTATAATGCCACCCTCATTAGATATCCTTAAATTACGCCTTAAATCAAGAGGGACTGACAGCAAACATGTCATTTCAAGGCGTATTAATGCCGCAGAAAAAGAGATGAAAAACAAAGATTTTTACCGCCATGTAATTATCAATGATAAATTATCAGTTGCAGTTGCTGATCTGATATCCGTTATAGAGAAATACCGTACAGGGCAGAATAATAAATCCTTTTAATCGTAATAGTTCACCACGGAACGACACGGAGTTTCACTGAAAATTGCAAACAATTAGGAGGCAAGTAAAAATAAGTTGTACGGATTGCGCCGAAATTTTGTTTGTTTTTCAAGGCGCGTTAAGGCGCGCATAACGAGTTATGTAAGCCTTGACGCAACACAGAAAACAAGCAAAAGGACAAGCAAGATGTGTAAGTTATTTTTACTTGACGACTTAGCCCTACTTTCGCGCTTTTCTCAAGCTAAATT
>JAIVWD010000129.1:0-8794 GCA_049190315.1 Deltaproteobacteria bacterium
CGCAGCATGGTTTGCAGACCCTGTATGCGGGCAAGGGTTGCTCCTGCAAAAGCAGTTATGACTACGACCAGCACCGTGTTAAGTGCTCCTATTGAATAGCCGATTTTTATCAGCAGGTATATTTCAGCAACAGGTATAAGTGTGAATGCAAGAAAAAGTTTGAGCAGCATAGTATAATCCTTTAATATAAATTAGTGGTAACTACTCAGGTGGATAGGCTGAAGGCTGAAGACTGTTAGGAAAAAGCGCATTTTAAAGCCATGTTTGGTGCAAGAATCAGATATTTCCGCCAAAGTACGGCAATCGTGCTTTTATGACCCCTTCAGCCTTCAGCCTAAACAGCTTCAGCCTGACTACGTGAGTAGTCACAATTTATGAAAATATGAACATTATATGAAATTATGTCAAGTTTAATTCAGATTATGTAATAAATGAACATATGAGACCTATTCGATTTTCTTGATTTATCTTTATAGTATGATAAAAAATCATTTAACAACAATAAATAGTAACCGTTCACGGGTTCAGGGTTCACCTACGGGTGCCATGGACAAACTTGTTTGTCCGTGCCCCTTTTCTGCCGAAGAATTTTAACAAATGCACATAACCTCAATCATTGAAATACCGAACAGTTGTTCTCGTTTGTTACTTTGTATCGACGTCATTTGCACGGACAAACAAGTTTGTCCATGGCACCCATTAGGTGCCGCCAAGAAACTATGGTAGATTTTTTTCATGGTACGACGGGTGGTAGAGTGTTGGAGCCGGTAGTCCATTACTCCGTGAACCTGTGAACGGTTACAATAAATACGGGATGGGTTGAATTAAAAAGAGGCATATTTATGCACAGGGTATTGACAACCTGCTGTTTCTGCGCATGTGGATGCAATTTGTATCTTGAAGTTGAAAATGGAAAGATAGTCGGGGTGATTCCCAGCAGAGAGCACCCTGTCTCCCGCGGAAACCTGTGTGTCAAGGGATGGAACAGTTTTGAATTTGTTCTTCATAAAGAGCGCCTTCGCTTTCCATTGATCAGAAAAAACGGACGTCTTGAAAGGGCTGAATGGAATGAGGCTCTTGATCTGATTGCTGCAAAATTGACTCATATCAGGGATAAGTACGGACCAGATGCCCTGGGTGTGCTTTCATCTGCAAAGTGCACAAATGAGGAAAATTATCTATTAATGAAATTTGCCAGGGCAGTGTTAAAGACAAATAATGTTGATCACTGCGCCCGGCTTTGCCATTCCTCAAGCGTCATAGGATTAAACCATGCCTTTGGTTCCGGTGCCATGACGAATTCCATAGCGGAACTGGCCGGCGCCGAGGTGATTTTAGTAATTGGTTCAAACACTACCGAACAACACCCCCAGATAGCGCGTTTTATATTTGACGCCCTGGACAGAGGCGCCAAACTGATTGTCATAGATCCCCGCCGCATCCCATTGAGCAGATTCGCACATGTTTATCTTCAGCCGCGTCTTGGTACGGATGTACTCTGGCTGAAAGGGATGATGAAGATCATTTTTGAAGAAAAACTGTTTGATGATTCCTTTATAAGCATGCGTACAGAGAATTTCGATGCGTTCAGCAGGAATCTGGAGAATTTTGATCTCGAGCATGTCGAGAAAGTCTGCGGTGTTTCTTTAGAAGGTCTCAAAAGGGCAGCCCGCATGTATGCCGGAGTTAAGCGCGCCATGATAATCTATTCAATGGGAATTACGCAGCACGTATCAGGGACGGATAATGTAGAATCCATAGCCAATCTGGCCATGCTGACCGGTCATGTTGAGCGGGAATTTACCGGTGTTGGACCTTTGCGCGGCCAGAATAATGTTCAGGGCGCATGCGATATGGGTGCATTGCCCGGAACTCTTTCGGGTTATCAGGATGTTAATGACGAAGATATTAGAAAGAAATTTAAAAATTTGTGGAAGACGGAGCTTCCGACGTCAACTGGGCTGACCAGCATTGAGATGCTTGATGGGAAGAGAATCCATGGCATGTTTGTCATGGGAGAAAATCCGGCCATGAGCCATCCCGATATTAACAAAATCAGAAAAGTTTTGAGCAGTATGGAATTCCTGGTGGTATCAGACATATTTCTGACTGAAACAGCGGAATGTGCACATGTAGTATTGCCGGCAGCATCATTTGCTGAAAAAGATGGTACATTTACCAGTACTGAGCGCCGCATACAGAGGGTTCGCAAGGCGATTCCTCCTGTCGGTTCCAGCAAGCCTGACTGGCGAATCATATGTGAACTGTCCTCCCGAATGAATTATCCCATGGAATATGAATCTCCAGTTGAAATCATGGAGGAGATTGCAATGCTGACACCTCTTTACGGGGGAGTATATTACGACAGGCTGGAAGACAATTGGGGTCTTTTCTGGCCCTGCCCGCAAAGAGAACATCCAGGGACTCCTTTCTTACACAAGGGCTCTTTTGCAAGGGGGAAAGGGCATTTTGAATGTATTGATTATCGACCTCCTGCAGAACTGCCTGACAGCGAATATCCCTTTTATCTTACTACAGGCAGAATGTACCAGCACTGGCATACGGGCAGTATGAGCATGAGAATTGTAACGCTTGCAAGGGAAATGTCCGAGGGAATTATTGAGACTAATCCTGCTGATGCGAAAGGCCTCGGAGTAGAGAACAGTGACCTTGTTCGTGTGATTTCAAGACGAGGGGCGGTTAAAGTGAAAGTGCATATAACAGATGATGTGCCGGAAAGAACGCTTTTTATGCCATTTCACTTTAAGAAGTCACCTGCCAATATCCTTACCAATACTGCACTTGATCCAAAGGCAAAGATTCCGGAGTTTAAGGTTTGTGCGGTGAGAATAGAAAGGATAGAATAATGGTAACTGCTCAGGTTCACGGTTCAATGGTTCAAGGTTCAAGGTTAGAGAGCGATGAAGATTGAACGGTTTGAAGATATTGAGGCATGGCAACTGGCACGTGAATTGGCTCGAAAAATATGAAAAACGCAAAGTAGCCAACCCTGAGCCCTGAACCCTAATGCTGGTGAGTTAAGGGAATTCATGCTCGTTATTGAATATCGAATGTCGAACAAGGAATGTCGAATGATGAAGTTTAATAAGGTTTTCCATTACTTCGTAATTCTGCGGTTCCTTGTTCGACATTCTGCGGTTCACCTGCCTGCCGGCAGGCAGAAAACGAAAGGTGCTTAAGTCAACAACATTGACCCTGAACCAGACAACCTGAGTAGTTACGAATAATGAAAGACAGGCTTATTTTAAATAAAGAACATCTAAAAAGTTTTTTGCGCAAGCTCGGTAAAAAACATGAACTGATCGCACCTGTTAAAAACGCCGGCGGAGATACACTTTTAGAGGTTATTCATTCTGTGGATGAAGTTACTCTTGATCTTAAAACCAAGCCTGTAATGCCGCCCAAAAATTTCTTTTTACCCCGCAGTGAGACCTTGTTCAAATACCAGCGTAAAGGCAGCGAGTACAGGTTTGATGAGATGCTGTATGATACTCCAAGAATCTTATTCGGTTTACGTTCCTGCGATCTTTGGGGAATTCTTTTTCTGGATATGATATTCCAGGAAAACTTCAAAGACCGGTATTATTTGAACAGAAGAATTAATACTGTCCTGATCAATATCGGATGTAATGAGCCCATGGAGAACTGTTTCTGCAGAAGCACAAAAAGCGGTCCTTTTTTGACACACGGATATGATCTTCAGCTTACGGATCTGGGAGACAGATTTTTTGTAGAAGTCGGACGACCCAGGGGCAGGGAGCTTGTTGAAGAATGGAACTATTTTTTTTCTCCTGCGACTGAAAAAGACAGAGAACAACAGTATGAGATGATTCTTGAGGCCGAGAGCAGATTCCATCAGATTGTTGATATGGATACGGCTGTATCCCGTCTTATGAATGATGAGGTGGACGAAACGGTCTGGGAGGAGCTGGGTAACCGGTGTCAGAACTGTGGCGGGTGCGCATATGTGTGTCCCACGTGTTATTGTTTTAATATTGTAGATATACCGATTTCTGATACCGAAGGTGAAAGATTAAGGATACAGGATTCATGTACATTCAGCGGGTTTACCAGACTTGCGGGCGGTTATAATCCAAGGCATGAGAGGAAACGCCGGATTCGCAGACGTTTTTATCATAAACTTTATTACGACAGCAAGAAACACCGCCGGCCAAGTTGCGTGGGATGCGGACGCTGCGTAGAAATATGTTTTGGCCGGGTTGACATGATTAATGTTATAAAAATGATTTGTGAGCAAAAGGAGAAGAAATTAAGAGAGGATTCTTTAAGGCTGGGAGAGATACTTGTTGAAGCCGGGTTATTGACCAGAGAGGAACTGGAAAAGGCACTTAAAAGGCAGGCCGGCACCGGCGAATCCCTTGGAGCACATCTGATAAATGAAGGAATAATAACAGAGGAGGGGGTGGCACGCGCTCTTGGATATCAGCTTAAGATTCCTGAAGATGCAGGAACAGGAGGCAGTGGTGGAAAATAGGGCTCAGATATTAATGCGAAAAATGGTAGCGAATGTATATTTGCCGCATACTGTCAAAATCAAAGAGATAAAAGATGAAACCGCTGATATAAAGACATTTACACTTTACTTTAAAGAAGAAGAATTGCGGAATAAATTTACATTCAGGCCTGGTCAGTTTGTTCTGGTTTCTGTATTTAATTGCGGAGAAGCTCCCTTTTCCATAAGTTCATCTCCGGAAGTTGCCGGAGAGTTTCAGTTGAGCATTAAGAAGACAGGACTTTTGACAGGTGAGATAGATCGCTGCAAAGAAGGGGACGAGATCTGCGTGCGCGGACCTTATGGCAATGGTTTTCCTTTAGAACAGCTTTGCGGCAAAAATCTTTTATTTATCGGAGGGGGAATTGGGCTTGCACCGCTGCGGTCTTTAATCCAGTATGTTTTTGCAAAAAAATCTGATTTTGGCACAATAACCATACTTTACGGAGCAAGAACACCCGAAGATATTGTCTTTAAGGAAGATTTAGACAATTGGAGCAGAGAAAACAATGCAGAAGTCCTGATTACCGTGGACAAAGGCAGTCCGGAGTGGAATGGGAACACAGGACCTGTGACACATTTATGGGAAAAAATAGAGATATCTCCTTTAAACACAAAGGTTGTAATCTGCGGACCTCCAGCAATGATTTCTTATGTGGTTTTTGACTTGCTCAAGATGGGTTTTGCTGAAGAGGATATTATATCCACACTTGAGAGAAATATGAAATGCGGAGTAGGCAAGTGCGGTCACTGTACTCTGGGTAGCAAGTTTGCCTGTATTGACGGACCGGTTTTTACATATAAGGAGATGAAGGAAATTCCTTTTTTGATTTAATACAGGGAAAGTGCCTAAAGTGAGCTAAAGTATATTAAAGTGCCTAAAGTTAATGAATGCGCCTTCGGCACTGCCAATTTTAACTTTTTTACCATACAACTTTGCTCACTTTGTTTCTATCTGAACTTATAACCAAGTCCTGAATATCTATAGCACGCCGAAGGCGTACCACAACTTTAGGCATTTTAGGCACTTTAGCTCACTTTAGGCACTTATAAGTCTTGAACCCATCAGGGGTAACACTTATATATTATTTACGTCACCATATTTACGAATCAAAGCACTCATACAGAGGTATTTATGGAAAAATCTATATCACAAGAAACTCTTCATCAAATGATTGCGCGCTGGGCATCTCCTCGTCCGGAGAATTATCGGTTTAAAATTTTCAAAGACACCTCTGATTTTTTTCGTGTAGAATATGGAAGTGTGGTAGTTCTTGATGAAAAGCCCTTTCTGATTTTGCATAATGCAAAGGAAGGACGTTTCGGGCTTGATGATGAGGAAAAATTTTGGGTAAAGCGATCTGTTGACTTGACTGATGGAAGCAGGAAGATCATAAAACTTGTTTTTCATGAAAAGTTTATGGCTAATATTGCGGGTATTGATTTTGAGTGCTTCAGGAGCCCTAAAAAAGAGGCGCGCATTTTAAAGCTGGTGGCTGGTCATAAAAATTTCATGCATGGATATGCGGTAGAGGATGAAAAGGGAAATATTGTTAGAGTATTGGACGTGGTTAATGGAAAGCCGCTCCATGATTATGTGCAAAATTTAAAGCCTGATCACCAGGCTTATTTTTATGAGCTGTTCCCCGGTATTTTAAGTAAATATATTGAGTGCATTAAAGCTATTAAATTTCTACATGAAAATGGTGAGAAACACGGTGATATTCGTAGAGATCATATTTTAATTGACAGGCACAGCAAAGATTTTCGCTGGATAGATTTTGACTATAATTACCGCCAGAGAGAGAATATATATGGCTATGATCTCTTTGGTCTGGGTAATATTTTAATATTTCTGACAGGAATGGGCGATGTAATGATGACTGACCTTAAGAAACAAAACCATCCTGCTTTAAGTTTACTGACAGATGATGATGTTAATATTGTTTTTCACAATCGTGTGGCAAATTTAAAAAAGGTTTATCCCTATATACCTGAAACTCTTAACAGGGTGCTCATGCATTTTTCAAGTGGAGCCAACTGGTTTTATGATAATACCAGCCAGATGCTGGAGGATTTGGAAGAGTTCACAAAGAAACCATAAAAAATATTAGTAGCCGTTCACGGGTTCAGGGTTCACCGACGGGTGCCATGGACAAACTTGTTTGTCCGTGCCCCTTTTCTGCCGAAGAATTTTAACAAATGCACATGACCTCAATCATTGAAATACCGAACAGTTGTTCTCGTTTGTTACTTTGTATCGACGTCATTTGCACGGACAAACAAGTTTGTCCATGGCACCCCCTTAGGTGCCGCCAAGAAACTATGGTAGATCTTTTTCATGGTACGACAGGTAGGTAGAGTGTTGGAGTCGGTAGTCCATTACTCCGTGAACCTGTGAACGCTTACAAATATTAATACTCGCAAGGAGGAAAAAACATGAATAAAGAGCTTGTTTTTAATAAGAACATTCTTATTGCAGTTGATGAGTCAGAGAATGCCCGTCGTGCGGTTTTATATGTGGCTCAACTTCTGGAAGGCGCAGAGGGCTTCAGTGTTACTATCCTGCATGTAATTAATGAACCGGAAGAAGATTACTTTCCTACAACCGATGAAAAGGAGAAATGGCTCAGCCAGTATAAAAAGAAAGTTGATAAAATGCTTGAAGACTACCGTCAGATATTGATACAGCGGGGTTTTGATCAGAGTGCGGTTTCGGTTCGCTCTACCTTGCGCTACTGTCCATCCATGGCACAATGTATTCTGGAAGAAAGAGATGAGACAGAATACAGCACCGTAGTCGTTGGAAGACAAGGGCTTTCACGAAGCGAGGAATTCCTCTTCGGCAGTGTCTCCAGCAAGATCGTTAACTATGCGCGGAACTGTACAGTCTGGGTGGTTGAGTAAATGTTGTTTCAATATGTTATGGGAGAAATCCACAGGAGAATAGGAATTTATCCCGGAAGCAAGAGAGGAAAATAATAATAGTGTCGTGTTATGCGTGAAATATCGTATCAGGCACTCGTCATTCCCGCGAAGGCGGGAATCCATTCCCCGATCAGGCCGAGGACAAACATTTCCGGCTACTTCGGTGCTTCTGGATTCCCGCTTCCGCGGGAATGACGGCCATATTTGCGACACTACATAGATGACATGACACTATTTCAGATAATAACCGGCACAAAAGGGTAATCAGGGAGATAATCTACATGAGTAAATATTTTGTATGGTTTCTGACTATTATCATTTTTGAGCATTTTGTTTTTATCGGGCATGTATGCGCTGAGGATCAAGCGAAACGGTTTTGGTGGTCTAACATTTCTTATCAATATGACACGGAAAGAGAATTTGTCACACTGACACCTGAATTTAAAACCAATGATTTGCCATTTGACTTGGAGCTTT
Organism: Deltaproteobacteria bacterium; assembly: GCA_049190315.1. Taxonomy (GTDB): domain Bacteria; phylum Desulfobacterota; class Desulfobacteria; order Desulfobacterales; family ETH-SRB1; genus B13-G4. The sequence goes on from JAIVWD010000129.1 coordinate 7,940, forward strand.
ATGGATTCGTTGATTTTACGGGTGACCATGGTCACGATGAAACCAATCTGAAAAACCATTTCGGAAGCTTCAATCTATTCAAACCTTTGGACACATTCGGTATTGCCGAAGACAACATTGTCCTGCATATGTTTGATGTGGCTATGGAGTATAACATAGACTCTTTTGCGGATGATCGTTGTTATTTCGGTTTCCGTTGGAGTGGTACTAAAACTTATGGAGGTATAAGTGAATTTCTCAATAGAATGCATGCTACCTTTGACGTAATCGTTTTTTTAGCTCGCACGGATGGTCGGCAAGGACATAACTGGTGGATGATTTCTTCTTGCCTGAAAATTCCATTTAGTATCCGGGGGGCAAACTGCTTTTCCAGGACATGGTGTGACATAGACTTCGATAATCCATTGAATGAATACCGCCGTGACAGCATTTCAGGACAAAGCATGCTCGGAGTGAATATCTGGAAACAACTATATGCCTTCTGCGAGGTTAAATATGAGGATTTTCAGGAACCTTTTGATGATGCATTTGGAATAGGTTTCGGCCTCATGTGGCAGTGGTACTTTGAGAAGCCGACACCTGTGACAAGATAGGGGGCTTTGGTCAAATCTTGAATTGTGAATTACACTTTTCTTTATTCACTATTCAACGGGCTGTTGCCCAAAAGGGAAACCCAAGGGGTCGCGTCTTCATTCTTGAGAGCGCCGATTAAAACCGGCAAGAAGTAGGGACTGAAAGTGTCCTATGATGAAGGATTAGCCACCCACATCAGCCCTGAGTCATGCGCTGGTAATGGTAACATTGCCGGTGAAGCGTTGACAAGGGAAAGTGCAGGCTGAGTATTGAGCCTCGTAA
>JAIVWD010000130.1:0-8739 GCA_049190315.1 Deltaproteobacteria bacterium
TTCCTAATACTATTATAAATGCAAATATACTTGTGCTCATAATTACAATAGTTCCTATTGTAAGCTGTTGAGCTGTTGAGCTGTTGAGCTGTTGAGCTGTTAAGCTGTTAAGCTGTTAAGCTGTTAAGCTGATGAGCTGATGAGCTGATGAGCTGATGAGCTTAACGGCTATTTCTCATTGCTTTGATAAAAGAATTAAGCATTTTCGTTATTTCTTCAGCAAGTTCTCGCAGTTGTATAAGCCTTTTTGATTCAAGCCACCCTGCTTTTTGAAAAATAATCAATAGGGTCACAACCTCAAAGAGAGAACCTCTGGCAATATACAGAAACTGAATAAATTCTTTTGTTGTTTGCCTCCCTTTACCTTCCGCGATATTCATTGCCACACTTGTGCTGGCAGACTCTAATTGTTCAATAAGACGATAATGTTTACGTGGCGTATTAATTTCATCAATGGTCTGAATTATTGCTGTAAATAAATTTCCATTATCCCAGTCCATTATCTTTCTTAACAACTTAACAGCTTAATAGCTTATCAGCTCATACCAGCTATCTTGATATAATATACTCACCTTTGTTGACATCAAAATAGGTATCAAAAGTCACTGGTTCCGCCACAGGTTCTACAACCAACATGCCTTTAATCCTGAACCTGAGATTACGTTTGTTTTGAGCTGTTGTTTCAAGATGTACAGTTACATTTTTTAACCTGGGTTCAAACCGTGAAATACTCTTTTCAATATCCTGTCGAAGCTGCTGTCTTACGAATGGGCTTCCAGGATTTTTGGAGGTAAAGTCCTTCAGGCCATATACAAAAAGAGAATTATTAACCTGGCTATATTCAACCGGAAAAATCAATATCTGGCGCCTGGTGTTGAGAAGATTTTCCAGATTTCTTATAACCGAGTCCATGATTTGCCCGATACTGACCAGGCAATACTGGACAGGCTCGCGGGAAAGACCTGGTTCGTGATCAATAAGCCTGTCCAGTATAGATGCCCGAAGATTTTGGTGGTTTTGTTTCAAGCTGTCAGAACCATGTTATACTGGTGCATTTGTTTCAAGGTTCCAACCGCCTGCCACATTTCCTCCTCCGCTGCCGTCTGCGCGTTTTTGCTGGGTGTATGTCCACTCAATCTTGCCATAATTGAACGAGACCTCCTCAAGAGGCAGTGTTTCACCCCCTTGAGAAGATCCACCCGGACGGACTGAACTCACGATGCAGTCGCTCATCTTGTACTCCATGTATTGCACCTTGTCGCCACCTGCCCGGCACAATGCAAGAACGACCTCTGAAATATGGGTCCCGTCGGCGCACGCCACCGCCAGTTTTGGAGACGCTTTATCGAGCGTCTTCACAATAGAAAAATCCTGGAAATCAGCCCGTTCCGACGAGGCCCCGCCACCACTGCTGGCCGACGCAGATGCTGTTTGAGATACCCCTGCGCTATAGGAGAGCACCTCTATCTCGTCTGCGTGGGCGTCATCCGTGCTCTCTCCGTCTATACCATCAATTTTTAAAAATGCATCAAATGCCATGATCTGTTCCCTCCTTCTATTAATTGTTGGTTTTGCTGCAGATTTACGCTTAAATTTTTCTTTTTTAGCACTAACTGCTTTAAAAGTTAAAATAATAGGTTATTAACTCGCCAACCTTACCATTTTTTCTTACAGCCAATTCCTAATTTCGGGGTTGGTTCTAACTTCGCCTATCTACAAATTACGTGGGTTGGGTTGAGCCCGTTCTAATGATGTTGGGTTTCGTACCTCAACCCAACCTACAGGGTTTTACCTCTTAACTTAAGAGCTTATCAGCTCAACAGCTTATCAGCTAATCTCTACTATCAGCTCAACAGCTAATCCCTACCCCTTTGCAGGAGGAGGCAATTCCGCTACCAATCTTAACGATACGGTCAGTTCGTCCAGTTGGTAATGGGGTTTAAGAAAGGCGACAGCCCGATAAACACCAGGTTTACCAGGAACCTCACTAACATCAACTCTTGCTTCCCGCAAAGGGAATTTAGCCTTGGTTTCCTGCCCTGCATCATCATCCAGAAGAACATAGTTGCTAATCCACCGGTTTAAAAAATCTTCGACATTCTTGCGGGTCATGAAACTGCCGATTTTGTCTCGCATGATCGACTTCAGGTAATGAGCAAATCTCGAGACAGCAAGGATATACTGAAGCTGGGAAGAGAGCCTCGCATTGGCATTGGCAAAATCGGTGTCATATACTTTAGGTTTATTGGCTGTCTGCGTGCTAAAAAAGGCCGCATAATCGGTCCCCTTGCAATGGACCAAAGGTATAAAACCAAGATCGGCAAATTCCTTTTCCCGCCTGTCTGTAATAGCTATTTCCGTAGGGCACTTGAGCGCCACGTCTCCCTCATCTGTCTTGAATGTGTGGACAGGCAGACCTTCCACAAGGCCGCCGCCTTCCACCCCCCTGATGGCTGCGCACCAGTGGTACTTGGCAAATGCATCTGTCAGGCGTGTTCCAAGTGCATATGCTGCATTACCCCAGAGATACTTGCTGTGGTCCGTACCATCCACATCCTCTTCGTAGCCAAAAGATTCGACAGGAACATTGGCCTGACCGTAAGGAAGACGCATAAGGACATGGGGAAGGGCCAGCGCCACATACCTGGCATCTTCCGAGTCACGGAATGACTTCCATTTGGCATATTCTACACTCTGGAAAACCTTTGCCATGTCACGAGGACCGCCAAGCTCAGTAAATCTGTCCCAATTAAATAGCTGTGAAGATGCAGCAGAGATAAACGGAGCGTGAGCCGCTGCCGCCACCTGAGAAATTTTTTCGAGAAGGGATATATCCTGAGGATGGTTACTGAACTCATAATCACCTATCAAAGCGCCATAGGATGCGCCGCCGAACATACCGAACTCTTCTTCATATACCTTCTTGAAAAGTGCCGACTGATCGAATTCGCTAGCCTTTTCCATGTCCTTGAGGAGGTCATTCTTGGAGACATTCATCACCCTGATTTTTAATCTCTCTCCTGTTTCACTCTGATGCACAAGATAGTGCAACCCTCTCCAGGAGGCCTCAAGCTTTTGAAGCTCAGGATTGTGCATGACTTCATTGAGCTGCATGGAAATCAGTTTATCGATTTGGCTGATCCTGGCATTGATCATGACCTCTGTGTCTTTTGATATGACCATGGTTCCCTCCATGATCTGACTCACAAACTCACCAATGACATCTCTGGCCCATTCTTTTTGAGTCTCATCACGCGCCATCCGGCCGTCTTCTAAAATCTGATCCAAAACGCTTTTTTCTTCTTGAACTTCTTCAGCCTGAGCAGACTCCGGTTGGACTTGTTTTTCATTTTCAGCCATGGGACTTCTCCTCTATTCTTTGTCTTTTTCTTCTGGTTCTTCCGGTTTTTCTACACCGACCTCATCCCCGAGTTTTTGTAAGGAGTCAGTGCTTGCAATGACACCTTGAAGCAGTTCATCCAGCCTGTCATTGCCGTCTAATTTATTGAGCAGATCGGAAAGTTTCTGTCTTGCCTCCACCATTTTTCGCACGGGTGTTATTTGATTCGCCACTTGTTCCGGATGAAAATCGTCCATAGATTTAAAACGAAGTTCCACCGCAATCTTGGTGTCTTCATCCGTCAGTTTGTTATCTACTTTGAATGCCAGCCTTGGTTTCATCCCCTCAAGCACATTGTTGAAATTATCCCGATCTATTTCAACAAATTTTCTATCTTTAAGCTTTGGAAGCGGTTCATCCGGCTTGCCGGATAAATCGCTCAATACCCCGATAACAAACGGGATCTCCTTCATCTCAATAGCATCGCCGATTTCCACATCATAAGTTATATGTACTCTTGGCGATCTCACTCTGTCAAGTGTGTGTTGTAAACTTTCTTTGGCCATAATCTATCCTCCTTTCCGTTAACTTCTGTAACTCATCGCCTTTGTAACATCTGTGGTGCAGAGCCTCTGCAACAGCGCCCTTGCTCTGCCAATATCCTCATCTGTCGGTTCTCCAGTTGTCAAACACTTATAAAGGGTATCGAGTACATCCGCAATCCATACAGGGGATTCCCAGCGCTCTAATTGCAACTCCTCAATTAATGTATTCAACTTTTCCGCAATCGGTCTGGCCAGATCCGGTCTCTCGGCCTTCAGGCAAAGCTTGGCCATGAGGAGCTGGTAGCGATTCTTTTCTCTCACGGATGGCGCGCTGCAAGAAGCGCTAAAAAGCTGTCCCAGAGCTTTTTTCATGCCGGCGGATTTCAATGTCTCAAGTGCGTTTTCCCACATAGCCTTTTCCGGAGAGTCCGAATCTGAAAACCCACTTGGCAAAGATGGTACAGCGGTAATTTGTGCGTTTTCTTCGGATGATGACAATGCTTGGGATTTTTCTTCCTTGCTTTTGTTTTCTTCTAAGGGAATGGCCACAACTTCGTCTGTTTCTGGTTCAGGTTCAGGCTTAGTGTCAGGCTCACTCTCTTTTTTCTCTTTGATCATTTTTTGTATGACCCTTTCACAATCATCAAGCGTCTCTCTAATTTCAGCCAGCCTGGGGGCTTCCGAGCCGAATTTATCATCTACTGTCTCATCAAGTTTCTTGAATTCTTCCTGGCACATAACCAGGCTTTCAGCAAGGAATTCGTAAAATGCTTTTGATGAGAGGGCAACTGCAGAATCAAAATCCTCGGCAGTCAATTTCCCTTCGGCTATTAATTCATTACGAGCTTTCTTTTTATTTTCATCCACATCTCCGTATCTGTTACGCGTGTCGGCTTCAAAGCCTACCTGACGTGACTCCTGCCATTTTAACCATGAATAACCGGGAGTTGCGCCACTATCTGTAATTGAAATTTGTTTTATGCATGGCCAGAGTTTATCGTTCACAAATTCAATGGGAGCAACCCTGAAATCAAGGTCTCCATCTTCAAGTTCAGGATAAAGATGCTCCCAATAATCTTTCAAGAGGCCGGTAAGTATTTTGAGACCTGTAGCAAGTCCGTCGAAACCTTCGGTTTTGATTAATGCTTCAGTAAGCCACGCTGCCATCTGCAAGTCTTTGGTCTTATTGATAAGCGCTTCAACAGCCGTAGCAATTACCGTATCCCAGTCCGAGGTCTTGATTTCACGCTGCCAATCCCCACGATCAAGAAGGTCATCGGCTCTTCGCGCTTCCTTAATCTGATCATAGGCAGGGCTGTAGCGAAGGTCCTCACCCGCCGGGTTATCGCCTGGAATCGGGGCCAATATTGCTTCTATATCAATCTTTCGTTTCATCAGATATCTTGTAGGTTAAATAAAGCCTCCCGGATTTCCAGGATGCTCATGTCATCTTCACCGACCTGAAAGACATGTTGGCCGATGCCTTTTGTAAATTCTCCTCCAATAGAGGTCCAGTCAGTCATTCTGCCAAGCTTTATCCGGTCATCCTCATGGAGAAATGAATTTGGATAGAGCACAGGAAGATAACAGTTCATAGTCAGTCCGTCCCATGTAGTTATCCGGGCTGTAATCCAGAGGAGATCAAAAAGCGTTTTGGGAGCCGAAACAACAAGTTCTCTAATTCCCTCAAAAGGTATCCATACATACCGCTCATGGACAATCGCTTCGAGGAAAAAGGACAGAAAAGTGTCCGTGTCCTTAAAACCGGTAAAGCTCTTTCCATTCACTGTCCCGGATATGACAGGGCGTTGCGCCTCTACTTGATCTAAAAGCGCCTTTGCCTCATCTATATTTTGTTCACCTATCTTTGTCTGGGCCGCGTAGTACATTTCAAGGTAGGATGGAGTTTCCGGCAGGAATGAAGGGCGACGTTTCAGCTTGCAGACTTCCGTACGTTCTTTCTCCGCATGGATCAAGTTTTTATACACCTGGACTGCGACATCGGCAGCTACATCCTGGGTGCCGATCGCATCAAGATGCCGCTCGGCCTTGTCCCACTCACCGTAAAAAGCGAGAACTTGAAACAGAAGTGTTCGCCTTCCGCTATCACCAGGTTTCGCCTTGACTTCCTCAGTGAGCTGCTCGCGGGCATCTGAAAGCCTGCCTGTTTTAATAAGATCTTGTGAGTTCATGACGCATAAAACCTCTTACAGTCTATATTTTTTGTGACTACTCACGTAGTCAGGCTGAAGCTGTTTAGACTGAAGACTGAAGGGGTCAGAAGAGTACGATTGCCGTACTTTAGCGGAAACATCTGATTCTTGCACCAAACATGGCTTCAAAATGCGCTTTTTCCTAACAGTCTTCAGTCTTCAGCCTATCCACCTGAGTAGTTAACTTCGGTTTATCTTTTTTGATAGATATGGCAACACTCAGTTACCTTTTTGAAATGTGTTTGAAATTTTATTGAAGGCTTCTCTGCTTCCCCTAATATTAGATAGCCGTGTTTGGCCAATGCGCGATATAACTTGTCGAATATCAGATCCTGATATTCAGTGTTAAAATAAATCAGAACATTGCGGCAGAATACCATATCAAAATCACCATATATGCTTTCAGGGGGCGCGTAACTTTTTTTCTCAAGCATGTTGTAAAAAGCAAAAGCTACCATCTTTTTTATTTCTGGAATTAATCTGAATGACTCGCCTTTAGTCTTAAAATATTTGGTCAAAAGCCTGTATTTGACATCCTTGATGCTTTCAAAGGAATAGACTGCCTCTTTGGCTTTTTTTAATGCCTTGCTATCAATATCCGTGGCAAAAATATTCAGATTCAGATTGAGATTTTCCTTCTCAAAAATTTCATTGATCAGGATAGCAATAGTGTAAGGTTCTTCACCCATTGAACAGCCGGTTGACCAGATTCGCAGACAAGCATCAGCGGAATTCTTTTTTTCATGAACAATAACAGGGAGAATTCTTTCGGCAATATATTCAAAGCTCAGCGAATCCCTGAAAAATCGGCTTACATTGATTGTCAGAACATCTACCAGGTTGTCAAGCTCATCCGGGTGTTCCCGGATGAAGTGGAGATATTCATCATAATCGTTACATTTTGAAGCTGAAAGTCGCTTTCCTGCCCGACGTTCGATCATGGAAGCACAGTACCCGGAAAAATCAAAACCCCGTTTTTCATTTAAATGCTTGAGAATCTTTTCAAGTCCTTTTACCATGGCAATGCTATTCTCAAATCGAAATTTTTAGCAGTTAATTGCTAAGGGCTAATCGCTCATCTTAGGTATCATAAAGATTAAAATCGGGATAATATTTTTTAGCACATTCAGGACAAATACCGTGACTGAAGTCGGCTTCGGAGTGTGTTTTAATATAAGATTCAAGCTGATTCCAATATCCTTTATCATCCCGTATTTTTTTACAGTAAGAGCAAATCGGAATAATACCTTTTAATGTTTTAATATCATCCAGTGCTTTCTTAAGGTCTGCTGTACGCTCTCTAACTCTTTTCTCCAATTCATCATGAGATTTTTGAAGTTCCGTCTCTGCTCTATCGCGTTCCCTGGCTCTGTTTTTAAGCCCACGCTTTGCCCAAACAAGCCCGGTAAAACCCAGTAACCATAATAAACCCAGTGAGACGGCCAATGTTATGGTCTGTCGTTGCTGATTGATCAGATAGGGTGTCATCGGTACTGAAACACTGACACCTCCTCGCACATCTCCCACTTTGTATCCCTGATGGCCATGACACTTCAGACAACCCTTCTTTGTAATCATTGAGGCCATGTACCGATAATATGGCTTTCCATCTATTTCCGTAAATTCAGAAATCTCTTTGGCATTTCTCTCAAATTTCTGAAGAGCGGATTTTTCCCATTCATCCGGCGCTGTCTCCGGTCTGAAATACTTAAGGCTTGTGATGTGACCGCGAACACCATAAAGGCTTTCGTATTTCTCCATGGTCTGGCGCAGCATGTATGCCGGATTCATCAATGTGAGCGCCTTCCCGTCAGGCGTTTTAATGTCCCGTTCTTTCACATGACTCAGATATGGATTTGGAGGCGTTTCATTCGTAACAGGTACATACACGCCGCCGTGCGTTGCGGACCAAAATCGCAATGCCTGATCTTTGTTAAAATTCGTATGTGCCTCATTTTTTACCATTTCTTGCTGAATATGTTGTATCTGAAAAACACTTAACAGTAAAAAACAACCGACAATAATGGTCCATGCGATTACAAAATACAACGAGTAGGTTTCCAATACCGATGATCGAGATTTGGATTTCTCCCCGAGAATCATAAATCAACCTCTTTTCCAGGGATTTTCAGGCTCATTTTTTTAGCTCCTCATTTTTCATCTCTCAGCCCTGATATAAAGTGATATAAAGTGAAAATTGAATACCGATATAAAGTGAAAATTGAATACTGAAAATTGAATATTTATTGTATCGCTTCGCTCTATTCATTTTTAATATCACATTTCCTTAATTTTTCACTTTTCACTATTCAATTTTCATTTTTCAACGCTTTCCGCACTTTGCGCGCCAGGCCTTCCAGTGTAAAAGGCTTTTCAAGAAAATTTACCCCAGGCTCCAGAACACCGTGATGCACAATGGCGTTGTCCGTGTATCCTGACATGTAAATCACCTTCATCCGGGGATAAAGAGGCTGTAGCCTTTCTGCGAGTTCCTTCCCGCCCATCTTGGGCATTACCACATCAGTGAGCAACAGGTGGATCGGGCTCTCGTACTCCTTGCAGACCCTCAAAGCATCTTCGCCATTTTCAGCATCTAATACTCTGTACCCATAGCTCTGGAGAATCTTTTGCACAAAATTTC
>JAIVWD010000131.1:0-140 GCA_049190315.1 Deltaproteobacteria bacterium
AACAATCAAGGGTTGGAGACAAATTGACAATATCTGTTTACAAATATGCAAAATACGGCGATTTTGGTGTAATAAAAGGAACAATTTCCAGGAACGACGACGTCCTTGCGCAAGGAGAAATAAAAGTATGGCATAATTCT
>JAIVWD010000131.1:149-8732 GCA_049190315.1 Deltaproteobacteria bacterium
GTGATGATAGAGAAAGACATGCTGTTTGTTGGAGAAGACGGCATTGTTGATGATGCTGTTTATCTTGAAATGATGGCACAATCAATAGCGGCTCTCAACGGCTTTAAGCAGATGGGCATATCAGGGTCCGCACCGGAAGGGTTCCTGTTGGGTGCAAAAAATTTCGAAATTCTAAAACAATCAAGGGTTGGAGACAAATTGACAATATCTGTTTACAAATATGCAAAATACGGCGATTTTGGTGTAATAAAAGGAACAATTTCCAGGAACGACGACGTCCTTGCGCAAGGAGAAATAAAAGTTTGGCATAATTCTGACCACCTGAAATTATAGTCAATTGGATGCTATTATCAAATCGAAGATTTTTAGCAGTTAGCTTTTAGCTTAAAAAATCAAACAGATAATAGCTTTTTCAGTAACTTCTCAATAACCTCTGGCAGTAAACGTCATTCCCGTGAAAACGGGAATCCAGAAAACCCGTAAAACCGCTGGATTCCCGCTTTCGCGGGAATGACACTTGTAAATATGATGCCGAACTTTCAAAATTGCCAGAACTTATTGAGAAGTTACCTTTTTCACAAATTTTCATCATTGAGCTTGCTTAACAGTATCTATTTGGATACAATATAAAATATGAATACGATACTCCGTACAGAAGCCTTTGATGCGTGGCTATCAAAACTCAAGGACCCCCGTGGCAAAGCTCGTATTATTGAAAGAATCCGTTCTGCTGAGCGAGATAACTTCGGAGATTGTGAGACTGTCGGGCACGGCGTATCAGAAATGCGTATTCACTTTGGGCCAGGCTATCGGGTGTATTTTACTCGCGTCGGAGATGTAGTCTATGTGCTACTTTGTGGTGGCACCAAACGTGAACAGCAACGTGATATCACCAAGGCTCAAGAAATAGCAAGCTTGGTAACAGAGGAATGGAAACATGAACAAAATTAATCAACTAGGTATAGCTCCATTCGATGCCAGCGATTATCTGGACAGTGAAGAGACTATTGTTGAGTACCTCTCGGCTGCATTAGAAAATCCAGATCCAGATGCGTTTTTGGTTGCAATTCGCGATATCGCAAAGGCTCAGGGTATCTCTACAGTCGCAGCAAATGCCGGTCTCGGACGGGAGAGCTTATACAAAGCATTAAAACCGGGGGCACAACCACGCTTTGATACGGTACGCCGTTTGCTTGTCGCTTTGGGTGTCAGGCTTGATGTCGTGTTACCAATGCATACTCATGCTTGAATAAGTAGTTCCGCATTGAAGCTACCCCTATAGTGGGCTCGTTTCCAGACACCACACCACCATGAGTGGTGGTTTCCTTCGCCTACTATGGGCTCCTGCTAACTCCTGTCTATGCCTTGAAATTCATGATCTTATCATCTCCAAACTGTATGCGGGGCGAAAAAAGGGTTTTTCACAATGAATATGCAGAAACGCTCTGATGAAAGATCAAAGGCTCTTCACAGAGAGATTGCAAAAAAACTCAGAAACACCCCGAAACTTTGGGCTGTTCCGAAAACCAATATTGACAGATGGAAAAAAAGAAGAAAAAGTCTGATGCCATCGGTCATTGAATGGGAATATATTCTCGATAAATATAGCAAAGAACAGATTCTGGCCATACTTGAAAGTGACTCTGAAGAATCGACTCGACTCCGATCTTCAAGCCCGTTTACCGGAATACTCAGTGACATTGAAAGAAAAAATATATTCAAATTGTACGATTAAAATAAGGAAAAAGTAAAAAAGAGTGAGCATTACTACTGAGTTCATACGAAAAGAAGTTGAAAACCAAAGCTATGAAATGTCTATCCATGCGGATGATGAAAGATTGAATGATGAATTAACAATTGAACAAATAGAGTTTGTTCTGAAGGATTGCGAAATCATTGAAACTTATCCATTCGATCCAAGAGGAGAGAGTTGTCTGGTATATGGTACAATCCGAGAAAATATTCCTGTACATGTTTTATGTGGGGAAAATTTTTTGGGTCATTTGTTCATTATTACCGTTTATATTCCAACCATGCCGAAATGGTTAAATCCAAGAACCAGGAACCAATAAGATGACGAGGTGTTACTTATGAATAAATACAGTGATTGTTACTATTGCGGTGGCGTTGTAAAGGAACAAAGTTCTTCCCGTGAAATCCGATGGAAAGGCAAGCTTTACATTTTTGAGAGTGTACCTCTTGGTGTATGCACACAATGCGGAGAGAAAGTGATAAAACCTAAAGTTGCAAAAGATATTGATAAAGTGCTTGAAGGAAAAAGTAAACCGCATAAAACAATTCAGGTTCCTGTATATGAATATGTACGGGCTGTCGCATGATAGTATCGAATGTAAAATTAGTGAATAACAAGGAACAATCGGGCAGTCCTTGACATCGGACACATATGGTATGCATTCCCACGCTGGAGCATGGGAACGAGAAGCACTAAAACTGTAAACTACTTTTGGGGCTTGCTGAAGGATGCCTAAAATATTCAATATTAAATTGTCAATATTCAATAAATAATATGCTTTACTCTAAAGTTTACATAAATTCATTTGGTTATGAACTTGCCCCGAATGTGATAACCTCGGAAGATCTGGAAATGCGGCTGGAGCCTCTTTACGAGAAACTTCATCTGCAAAAAGGTCAACTGGAAGCAATAACGGGAATACAGGAACGCAGGTTCTGGGACCCAGGCTTTAAAATGTATGAAGGTGCGATAAAAGCGGGTCAAAAGGCACTGGAAACATCAGGCATTTCCCCGGATTCCATCGGCATGCTTATCTACGGAGGTGTTTGCAGGGACAACCTGGAACCGGCAACAGCCTGCGCAGTAGCAAATAGTCTTGGGATAGGTAGTAAAGCGCAGATTTATGATGTTTCAAATGCCTGCCTGGGCATTCTTAATGGAATGGTTCAAATTGCCAATGCTATTGAGCTGGGACATATCAAGGCAGGTCTTGTGGTATCATGCGAGTCCGCCCGTCAGATCGTCGATATTACAATAGACCGATTACTTAAAACAAAAGATATGGAGGTCTTTAAGAAAACAATTGCAACTCTTACAGGCGGGTCCGGGGCAGTTGCTGTTCTTTTGACGGATGAATCAATTTCCGATAAGGGACACCGCTTTTTAGGAGGAATGATAAGAAACGCAACAAAGCATCATGAACTTTGCCGTTGGGGGCCGGATACCGGGATACCTGCAAGCGGACTTCATGTTATGGAAACAGATTCTGTCGGTGTTTTGCAGCACGGTGTTGCTTTGGGAATTGAAACATACAAAGATTTTAAAAAAGAACTGTCATGGCCCGATGACAAGCCTGACAAAGTCATCTGCCATCAGGTAGGAGCAGCTCACCAAAAAACCATACTGGAATCCATAGGTATCCCAAAAGAAAAAGATTTTACCACCTTCCGGCATCTTGGAAATATCGGAACAGTATCACTTCCAATAACTGCTGCAATAGCATCGGAACGCGAGTTTCTGATAAAAAACGATCTTGTCGGATTTCTGGGAATCGGCAGTGGACTGAACTGTCTGATGTTAGGGATTGAATGGTAGAAAGACGGTTTACGGTTCACAGTTAACGGTTAACAGTTGATCAAAACATAAAACTGTTAACTGTAAACCGACAACCGTGAACCTGAGTAGTTACAAAATATGAAGAAGAATAAACCTGTTAATATATCGCCTTTTAGACATCTTTACCCGTTTAAGTCCAATTATATGGATTTAGACGGGCTTAAATACCACTTTATTGATGAGGGCTCCGGCGATCCGATTATAATGATTCATGGAAATCCTACCTGGTCTTTCTATTATCGCAATCTTGTTACAGCGCTTTCACCTCAATTCCGCACCATTGCGGTAGATCATATCGGTTGCGGACTGTCTGACAAGCCCGACACAAAAACATATGACTACAGGCTGAAAAGCCGTATAAATGATCTGGAAACTCTCCTGGATTACCTTGACCTGAAAGAAAAGCTGACTCTTGTTGTTCACGACTGGGGTGGGACAATCGGAATGGCTTATGCAATTAAATACCCGGAAAGAATTAAGCGAATAATCATAATGAACACCGCGGCTTTTTTTCCTCCGAAAAACAAAAAGCTGCCTATCAGGCTGAGGCTCATAAGGGATGTTTGCCCATTTGCACGCCTTGCAGTGCTCGGTTTTAATGTATTTGCATATAGCGCTCTTTTCATGGCAACAAGAAAGGGGCTCTCAAAAGATGTAAAATCCGGCCTGATTGCCCCGTACAACTGCTGGAAAAACAGGATCGCAACGCTAAAGTTTGTTCAGGACATTCCTTTAAGCGAAAAAGACCCAAGCTACAGCCTTGTCAAGCACGTTGATAAAAATCTGCATAAACTTTCAGATATTCCAATGCTGATATGCTGGGGCAGACATGACTTTGTTTTTGACCTCTCATACCTTTCAGAATGGCAGCGCCGTTTTCCGGATGCAGAGGTTCATACCTTTTCAGAAGCAGGCCATTATGTCCTTGAAGACGAGCCTGAAAAAGTTATAGCTTTAGTTAAAAAATTCTTAGAAAAGTATCCGATATAAATAATAACGGTTTACAGTTAACGGTTCACGGTTGATCAAAACATAAAAGCAATCAGACGTTGCCTAATTCACTGGAAAAACTGTGAACTGTAAACCGTGAACCGCTATAAAAACACGAGAGGTAACCCTGAACCCTGAATCATGAACCCTGAACCTAACAACCTGAGTAGTTGCAATGTTTCAATTCATCTCAGAAGGATGGCGGAAATCCATCCCCACAAAAGAGCTGTTGTCTATCCTGCGGCCCGGGATAAATACGGAAGAGTTGCGTATTCCCATCTAACCTTCCAGCAGCTTGACCGGGAATCCGACTGTTATGCTTATGGACTTGAAAATGCCGGCATAAAACAGGGAACAAGAACTGTTTTAATGGTTAAGCCCAGCATTGAATTCTTTACCCTGACATTTGCCATCTTCAAGGTTGGAGCCGTACCTGTTGTTGTTGATCCAGGCATGGGAATAAGCCGGATGCTGAGGTGTCTTGAAGAAAGCCGTCCCAATGCTTTTATAGGCATACCAATAGCCCATGCTCTTAGAAAACTGCGACCAAAATATTTCAAAACAGTAAAAACATGGATAACTGTCGGCAGACGGTGGTTCTGGAGAGGACTTTCGCTTAAAGATATTCGCCGGACATCCAATAAACCATATAATATTGCCAAAACCAGACAAAACGATATGGCAGCCATACTCTTTACCACAGGCAGCACGGGCCCCGCTAAAGGTGTAGTATATACTCACGGCACATTTGACGCCCAGATAAGACACATAAAATCTCATTTTAATATAACTTCTGATGAAATAGATCTTCCCACATTCCCTCTCTTTGCGCTTTTCGACCCGGCTTTGGGAATGACGGCAATTATACCGGATATGGACCCGACAAAACCAGGGTCTGTTAACCCTGAAAAAATCATAGAGCCTATTATGAATCAGGGAGTCACTAATATGTTTGCATCTCCTGCCCTGCTGAATCGAGTGGGACGATACTGCAAAGACAAAGGCTTGACCCTGCCTTCGCTAAAAAGAGTTATTTCCGCTGGCGCTCCGGTTTCTCCATCAAATATCGAAAGGTTTGCTTCAATTTTATGTGACGGCGCCGAGATTCACACTCCTTATGGCGCCACCGAAGCAATGCCCGTGATATCAACAGGAAGCAAAGAAATACTTTCCGAAACAGCAGAGCTGAGCAAAAAGGGCTACGGCATCTGTGTGGGCCGTCCTGTCGGCGACCTGGAAGTACGCATAATTGAGATAAATGATAATCAAATCGAAAAGTGGTCGGATGCACTCATTCTTCCTGATGGTGATACAGGTGAAATAACGGTGTCAGGAGATCTGGTCACAAAGCAGTATTTTCGTAAACCAGGGGCGGATGCGCTTTCCAAAATAAAAGAAGGTGATAAGATATGGCACAGGATGGGAGATCTCGGATGGATGGATAAAAATGGAAGGATATGGTTCTGCGGCCGAAAAAATCAGCGAGTGACTACAAAAAAAGGCTTTATGTTCACAATACCCTGTGAGGCTATATTCAATAATCATCCTATGGTATTTCGAAGTGCTCTTGTTGGAGTCGGTTCTTCGCCAAACCAGAAACCGGTAATATGTATTGAGCTGGAACATGACAGAAAACAAAAAAGAAAAAAACTTATTAAAAAAGAACTCCTTGAACTTGCAAAAAGCAGTGTCCTGACAAAGAACATTGAGACAATACTTTTTCACAAAGCATTCCCGGTTGACATAAGACATAATTCAAAAATTTTTCGTGAAAAACTGGCGATATGGGCTCGGTCAAAAATAAGTTGGTAGAATTTGCGCCCAAGCATAGCAAGCTGTTTTGGTTTCTTTCAGGATATTCCCGAGTCTCGCTATAAAACTGAAAGCCAATTCTGATGCAAAATGCTGATTACTGGATAAGTAAACTCAGCCTGATTAAACATCAAGAAGGCGGCTTCTATAGGCGAACGTACAGTTCGGACGAATTGCTGGAACAAAATGCTCTGCCTAACCGATTTACAAGCCCTCGTTTAATCTCCACGGCAATTTATTACCTGCTTAAGTGGGATCAGGTATCACTGCTTCATCGTCTGAAATCTGACGAGCTCTGGCATTTCTACACAGGCAATCCATTAACAATTCATGTTATTAATCAGCAAAAACAATATGATAAGATAATTCTTGGACCAGAAATCGAAAACCGGCAGGTCTTTCAGGCAACAATCAAAGCTGGATGCTGGTTCGGGGCTACTGTTAATAATTCTGACGGCTATTCACTAATGGGATGTACTGTTGCGCCTGGTTTTGACTTCCGCGATTTTGAAATAGGGAACAGGGAAAAGCTGGTTTCACAATATCCTGAACATAGATCAATTATAGAAAGGCTGACAGAACCGATAAGAAGGATTGAATAAAATACTTTATACCTTAGGTTATATAGACTTTCAGATAATTAATTTCACAAGGCCAGAAGGAGGAAGGCGTATTAGTTATACGTCAACGACTGATAACACAGTGAAATTATTTATCTGAAAGTCTATACTTTAAGAATCCCGACAACTGCGCCCGTCATACAGGTGGCAAGAGTGCCTGCAATTATTGAACGAAACCCCAGTGAAACTATTTCATTCCGTCTCTGTGGAACCATAGTGCCCATCCCTCCTATCATAATTCCAAGACTTCCGGGATTTGCAAAACCGCACATTGCATAGGTCATAATCATCAGGCTTTTAGGGCTTAATGCGCCTTCTGCCAGACGGCTCATGTCAATATAAGCAATAAATTCGTTTAGAATGGTTTTGGTGCCCATAAGCGATCCTGCGGTAAGCGCCTCATCCCATGGAATACCCATAAGCCAGACTACCGGAGACATCACACAGCCCAAAATCAGTTGAAGGGTAACTTTCCTGCCGAAAATTTGCGGCAAAAAACCAAGCAGCAAATTAACAAGATGTACCAGAGCCACAAGAACTATAAGCATTGCAATGATATTGATAAGAAGCTGTATACCCTGAATAGTCCCTTTGGTAATTGCATCCATAGGGCTTACTGACTCTTCCGGAGAGGTCAATTCACCTGAAGTCGGTTTGCCTGTTTCCGGTATCATGATTTTAGATACAGTAACTGCAGCCGGCACGCTTATTATTGATGCAGTCAGAATATGCCCCATGACATCGGGAATAACACTGCCAAGGATGCTGGCGTAAAGTACCATAACAGTACCTGCTATTGTAGCCATGCCGCATGTCATTAAAGTAAAAAGCTCGCTTCTTGTCATATTTTTCAGATAAGGACGGATAAAAAGAGGAGACTCAATCATTCCCACAAATATGTTTGCAGAAACTCCCAATCCCTCTGCCCCACCCAGAGCCATTGTCTTTTGCAAAAATTTAGAAAAGCCTTTTACAATAAGCGGCAAAATCCTCCAATAAAACAAAAGTGAAGACAACGCGCTGATTACCAGAATAAGAGGAAGCGCCCTGAATGCCAGAATAAAGCTCGAACCCGGAAATTTTTCATCAAAAGGAAGAGCCCCTCCCCCAAGGTAGCCAAAAACAAAAGATGTGCCGGCGGTTGTGGATTCTTCCAAGGACAAAACAATATGATTTAAAAGAAGAAAAAAATCCCTGAAAAAGGGCAGTTTTAAAAGCGCCATTCCAACTGCAAGCTGTAGTGCCAAACCTATGACTACTGTTTTAATAGAAACTTTCTTGCGGTTCTCGCTCATAACCCAGGCTAAAACTACAAAAACCAACAATCCTGCTATGCTTTGAATAATCATCCTTATACCCTCTCCTGGCATAAAATAGATTTGTAGCGGTTCTGGAACAGGTGACCGTATCTGTGGTGTATGCCGTTAAACCGGTCAAAAGCCGTCTCATGACTGTAGAGATGGAAACATTGGCAATAATATGGTGCAAGGCTCCAGAAGCATTTATTCATGATTTTCTATGCATGCAATTCAAATAATATGTCCCCAGCCAAAAATCAACTTTAATACCTTG
>JAIVWD010000132.1:0-8720 GCA_049190315.1 Deltaproteobacteria bacterium
AATTTCATATCCATCATGTGATCTATTTCATTGCAATTTATATGATAAATAAATTATAATAAAATTATATAGATAGTTTTGTAACTACATAGGTAGATAGGCTGAAGGCTTTTAGGAAAAAGACTCACAAAACCTAATAATAGCATAGCCGTTCAAGTATACTATCCCCAAATACGGCTTTTGCCGTTAAGAAAACTATTCATATTATGAGCTTAACAAAAAGATCTTTGTTGCTGATAATCTTGTTTGGAAGCCTTTATCTTGCCGGATGCGTAATTGCCGGCAAAAAAACTGCAATTATTTCCGATATTAAAATAGCCTTTAAAGGAACTTATAAGGTTGATCCATACATGGAAAAGCATATGCCGCGGACTGTTGCGGTTCTTCCATTTATTGATGAATCAAAAAGTCAAAAAGGGGCTGAAGTTGTGCGCAGAGGTTTTTATAATCATCTCAGCTCCCTGCCATATAAAGATATGGAACTGTTCAGCGTTGATCATGAGCTCAGAAAGGCCGGGCTGTACGATCCTGATACAATTAACAAAACTCCTCCGGAAAAATTCAAAGAAATTCTAAACGTAGATGCCGTTATCTATGGAACAATCTCCAATTTTGACAAGCTGTTTGCCGGCATTTATTCACAGGTCTCTGTCGGGGCAGAAATAAAGATGTACGATACACAGGGGAATTTTTTATGGGAAGGCAAGCATGTAACACGCATACACGAGGGCGGCATTTCTACCACCCCTGTTGGCGTTGTTGCTTCAATTATTGCTTCTGCCATGAATGTAAGAGACATACAACTGCTTAGAGCGTGCGACGATCTTTTCAGAGATATGGTCAAAACGATCCCCGTGGCGAAATATGCCGAAGCGCTCCGAAAGCCGCGTATTGAAATGCTGGCGCAGGATTCAAAAGGCCTCCCCAAAAAGGCTGGAGATGAAATCAAGGTAGTAATAAAAGGAGATCCAGGCATGCGGGCCTGGTTTGATATAGGCGACTTTAAAAAGGGTATTGACATGACTGAAGTCGAACCTGGCGGTTACGTCGGCACTTACAGGGTTGTCCCCGGTGATAATATAAAAGACATTATTATTGGGTACCTGTCCGACGATTCAGGCAATACTGCCAAATGGACAGATGCAATTGGAACTGTAACGCTTGATACAATGCCCCCTGATGCCCCCAAAAACCTGGCTGCTGAGGGCCGAGACAGCGCTGTTTTTCTAAGCTGGACAGATAATAAGGAAACAGATCTTTCAGTTTATACTGTTTACAGGAGCGAGACTCCTTTGAGCAATTTTAAAAAGATCGGTCAGACTGAATTTACAAGTTTTGAAAACGAACATGCTGAAAACCTGAAGACTTATTTCTATAAAATCACTGCAGTTGATAAAGCAGGAAACGAAAGCGGCAAGACAGGCCCCGTCAAAGGGACGCCAATTCCTGCGGGCCCGATCAGCGTTTCAGGCCTCATAGATAAGGATACTGTATGGTTTTCAGGCGCAAGTCCATATATAATTGAAAATACGGTAATTGTTTCAGAAATGAGCAGCCTCACAATTGAGCCGGGCACAAGGATAGAATCAAAAGGAAAAGGAATTGTTGTTAAAGGCTGCCTGATCGCAAAAGGACAAAATTCACAGCATATAACATTTGTATCCGGAAATAACGAAACCTGGGAAGGTATTACATTTGATAATGTTAAGAGCGGTAATAATATACTTGAATTCTGCCGCATTAACGGTGCAGCCGTGGGGGTTAATTGCAAGTCCTCATCTCCTGAAATCAGAAACTGCGAATTTGTGAAAAATACCACGGGGCTTAGGGTTAGCGGGGGTTTTTCAAACCCAACTATTGAAAAATGCATTATCCGGCACAATTCAGTTGCCGGCATAGAAATTATAGATGAATCAAAGCCTGCAATTACCGGCAACCAGATTAAAAACAACAATGGAACCGGGCTTTTGATTAAAGATGCCGGATCGAGTATTATTAAAGGAAATACCATTGTTAACAACCGTGCTTCAGGAATTGTTATCAAGAACAGCCCGGTAGTAATTTCCAATAACAATATTTATGACAATTCCCCATTTGATATGGAAAGTGCTTTACAGGGCAAAGCCACAGATGCAAATGATAACTGGTGGGGTGAAGCAAACTGGAAAAAACTTATTAAAGCTATCAAAGGGCGTATAAATATCGGCACAATTCTTGACGGGCCGCCTCCAAATGGAAAACCATTAAATGTGCCTGTTTTAAAAGGAACGATTGGCGGCGGTATTAACTCGGATTCCTTTCTTTCCCTTGCAAACAGCCCATACAGGTTATCTAAAGACTTGCTGATTGATAAAGATTCAAACCTTTATATTCAACCTGGCGTTATAATTCTGTTTGATAAGAAAACCTCTATTATAGTTAAAGACGGCGGAATTGTAGCATTGGGAGCAAAAGATAATCCTGTTATATTTACTTCTTCAGGATCTTCTCCCTCGCCGGGAGATTATATCAATGCAGTACTTTTTTCAGAACGGACAAAATGCAGCAGCTTTTTCAAATACTGTAAATTCGAATATGCTACTACTGCCATCAATATATATTATGGTATGCCGGAAATCACATATTGCTGTATTTTAAATAATTCCCAAAGCGGAATAAGATGCGGAAATGATGCAGCACCAAGAATTTTGTATAATACCATAACAAAAAATCTTGGGACAAGCGGAATAGAATGCAGAGGAATGACTAATCCTAAAATAAACTACAACAACATTGTAGATAATGTTGTGGCAATTCAAGCTTTTTCCACCATTTATATTGATGCACGGAACAATTTCTGGGGCAAGGTGCCGCCTGACGATACAGTAATATGGGGTAAAAATATAAATATAAAGCCGTGGCTGACATCTCCATATAAGAATGCATTCCTTTGCGAGCAATAAATAATTTTTGTGACTACTCACGTAGTCAGGCTGAAGCTGTTTAGGCTGAAGGCTGAAGGCATCAGAAGAGCACGATTGCCGTACTTTAGGGGAAACATCTGATTCTTGCACCAAATATGGCTTCAAAATGTGCTTTTTCCTAACAGTCTTCAGCCTTCAGCCTATCCACCTGAGTAGTTACTAATTTTTAAGAGAACCTGTTATGCATAGAAGATTATTTCTAAAATTTTTAGGGCAGGGAGCTTTTGTTTCGTATGGCATATTAGCTTGTCCATATCTTGGGTGGGCTAAGAGCGCTTTTGATTATGCACTGGAAGGACAGGAACTGATTCAGAAGAAAAATTTTACTCAAGCAATCAACGCTTTAAAAGAATCCACAAAAATAGATCCAAACAGCGACTGGTCATACGGTCTCCTTGGACGCGCACATCTTGGTCTCGGACAAAAGGCTGAAGCTGCTGCCGCTTTCAGGAAAGCAGTCCGTTTGAACCCTAATGATACTTATTCACGCATGATGGTTGAAATTATAACCCAAAAGCCTTTACCAAAGCTGGAAAAAAAGAAAAAACCTGTTTCCCCTCTTGAAAAAGAGGCTTACAGGGAAGAGTCCATGATGAAAAACAGGCTTAAGGCTAAAGAGGGGCTTGAATATCAAGTCAAACGCGTTGTCATAGACGCAGGACACGGGGGTTTTGATTCAGGAGCTGTTGGGCAAAGCGGTCTTAAAGAAAAAGATGTAACATTAGATCTTGCTTTAAAACTCCACGAAAAACTCAAAGCAGATGGAAAAGTCAAATCCTTTCTGACAAGGACAGGCGATTACTATGTTCCCTTGAGTGCTCGTACGGCTACAGCAAACCAATATCAGGCAGACCTGCTGATCAGCATGCATATCAATGCAAACGAAAATAAAAAGCCTCATGGATCAGAGACTTATTTCTGCTCAGAAAAGGCTTCCAGCTCTGAAGCCGAAAAAGTTGCGGCGCTTGAAAACTCGGTTATCAAATTTGACGAGCCATACAAGAAAAAAGCCGGTTATATAGATATTGAAGAAATTTTATTAAAATTCGAGCAAAAACTTTACTGGAACGAAAGCGGAAAATTTGCAACTACATTTCAAGAACGTTTTAAAAAATGGCTGCCTCTTAAAAGCAGGGGAGTTCATTCAGCAAATTTCTATGTTCTAAGAAGGGCAAAAATGCCTTCCATACTACTTGAAACAGGATTTATATCTAATTCAAATGATGAGGAAATGCTAAAACAACCCGCATTTAGAGAAAAGATTGTTAATGCAATAGCAAGGGGGCTTGCGTGAAAATCAGGGGTCAGAGGGCAGATATCGGATGTAGGGGCTGGCCTACGTGCCTGCCCACTTTACGGATCAAGGGGAAATGCGTTATCTTTGTTGTTTGGCTGTTTTTTTGTTGCAGTGGTGTCGTTGCAGCGGCTGATGTAAATGATCTGCTTTTCCAGGGCGCTGATTACCACTACAAGGGAAATTTGGAACAAGCTATAATAAAGTTTGAAGCTGTAACCCGCATTGACCCAAAAAACGAGTATGCCCACAACCAGCTCGGTATTCTGTATGCGAAAAAAGATCAGTATGAAAAAGCATTTAAAGAATTTTCAACAGTTGCAAAACTGGATGATAATAATACTTTTGCAATTCTGTGGTTAGGCATTCTTCATTTGCGTAACAACGAAATGAACCAGGCCTTTGAAAAGTTTAATAAAATAATTCAAATAGACCCTGACAATGCTGATGCATATTATTTCCTTGGAACTCTGTATAACTTCAGACATAACCCGGCCATGGCAATCGAATATCTAAAAAAAGCAAGAAATGCCGACTCTCAGGAAGCAGATACTCATTTTAGACTTGCAAAAGCCTTTCATAATGTGGATATGGTTGCAAATGCGATGCTTGAATACAAAAGGACGCTTGAAATCAAGCCTGCATATACAAAAGCGATAAATGAAATCGGATGGATTTATTATAACAAAGGTGCTAAAGAAGGCGCTATAGCGCAATGGGAAAAAACGCTGAAGATAAACAGAAACGACAGGGACGCAATTTTAAATCTCGCCAAGGCATATAATGACCTTGCATGGAATGCACTGAACTCGGGAAAAACAAAGGAAGCAGTAAAATACTGGAAAAAGACAAGCACAATAAATCCCGGCAACAAAGCAGCAAAATATTATTTAGGAAAATATAGTTCAAAATGAAATATTAGTCTATTCAGCAAGTTAGGTTAAACTAAGGTAACTTCTCAATAAATCCGGGCAAATTACATGGTACAAGACTCGTCTTTTTTATCTTTAGCCGAACTTTTTGAGAAGTTACAAACTAAGGAGGTAGCATATGAAAAAAAGTTCAATTTTATCAATGGTACTTGCAGTTCTATTAATTTTGCCTGCCTATGGATTTTGTAATGAATGGCAGGAAGTCGTTGAAAATATTGGAAACGGCAGCATCAACTGGACAAAAGGAATAATTCAGGCCACGGGTATCGGTACTTCTCCGGAAGAATACTATGGCAAACCCCAGGCAAGGCCTATGGCTTTGAGGGCTGCACGGATAGATGCTATGCGCAACCTGCTTGAAGTTACACAAGGAGTAAGGATTGATTCCGCTACCGTCGTCAAAAACTTTGCTGTTACAAATGATGTAATAATGGCCAAAGTAAGCGGCATGGTAAAAGGAGCTCAGATTGTTAAACAGGAATATCTGTCGGATGGGACAGTAGAGGTTACAATGCAGATGAGCCTTCATGGAGGTTTTGCTCAACTGATTCTTCCTCAAGAGATTAGGCAGGTAGAGCCCATTAAATCGGTTCCTTCTTTATCAGTTGAGCCGCCAAAACCATCTCCTGCCATACTTTCTAAAACCGCAGAAAAGCCAACATCCGAAATATACACAGGTTTGGTAGTCAATGCCATAGGACTTAACGCAAGGCCTGCCATGTCTCCAAAAATAATTGATGAAACCGGGCAGGAAGTTTACGGCTCCGCCTTTGTCAGCCGTGAATATGCAGTCCAGCAAGGGATGAGCGGCTATGCAAAAGATATAACAGCAGCTCAGAGCAATCCAAGAGTTACAAATAATCCTTTAACTGTAAAAGGGTTAAAAACAGAAGGGCCCGGCAATTCTGATATAGTAATCAGCAACGCGGATGCTTCTAAGCTGAGAAGCGCTTCCGAGCATCTATCATTCATGAAAAAATGCCGTGTGATGATCGTTGTTGATTAGGTAAAAAACTGCTCAATAAATATTTTTAGGATATTAAAGGAGAAGCCATATGTATTTTAGAAAAATACTTTCTGTTATGTCGGTTAGTTGCTTGCTTTTTCTGCTGGCATGCGGTCCAAAACCAGTGGCGCCAAAAGCAGAGTTAGATACTCCTGAACATCATGTCACAAATGGTAATAAGCTGCTGAAGGCGGGTGAAATTGATAAAGCATTTAAAGAATTTAACAGGGCAAAACTGCTGGCTCCGGAGTATTCACCTGCCTATGTCGGCCTTGGCCTTGTATGCGGCTTAAGGGGTGATTTTAAAAAAGGCTTTGCTTCCATGGATAAAGCCGAAAATTACGCAAAAGGAAAGAAACAGGAAGTCACAGTTAATGTCGGATATATGCGTCTTTATATCATGGGCAAAGAAAAGGTCGATAAAGACTGGCTGGATGAAGTTGAAGACTACCATAAAGATGCAACAAAACTTGCACCTGATTGCCCTGAACCATATTACTATATGGGCATAGCCTATAAAATGTCTTATAATTTCCAGAAAGCCGCCAAACAATTCACCAAAGTTCTCGATCTTGACAGTGGCTTTGTTGAAGAAGCCGATAACGAATACGCGATTATTCAGAAAATCGAAAGAGCCATGCCTGGGACATCTGTTGGAAAGAAAATCGCTTTGCTTGAAAAAATAACCCGCGCTGATATCGCCGCTCTCTTTATCGAAGAATTAAGAGTAGATGAACTATTTATAAACAGAACACCAAAGGAATTCGACACTTCTTTTAAAAGTCCGGAAAAAGAATTTAAAACCGGCGAATATATAAAAATTCCACCTGCAACCGATATTGCGGATCATGTGCTGAAAGCCGATATAGACGCTGTAATTGAAATCGGCATCAATGGGCTGCAACCTTATCCGGATCATACCTTCAGGCCATATGAAATGATAAACCGTGCAGAATTTGCAATGATGATTGAGGATATCCTGATAAAAATAACCGGCGTCGAAGAACTTGCCACCAGGTTTATCGGCAGCGTATCACCTTTTCCGGATCTGAGGAATGATCTGCCATACTTTAATGCGGTAATACTGTGTACAACCCGTGGCATTATGGTTGCAAAAGATCTTAGAAGTGGTGAATTCGATGCTATGGGAAATGTTTCCGGAGCTGAAGCTCTTTTAAGTCTGCGTGTTCTTAAAACTCAGCTTCAAAAATACTAAGTAAGTTTTTACCACGGAACGACACGGAGTTTCACTGAAACAGGCTCTCCGAGCTGTAGTCCCTATGAGCCGGAGGTCCAATTGATCAATTATTTCAAAACAACTCGCTTGAGAGTTGGGCTATTGATAATTCAGTGTAATTCCGTGAAAATCCGTGGTGAAACTATTACCTATTAACATCTTAAGTGGGGCTATAGCTATGAAGTTTTGTATAAATAGAGCTATCTTTTTTATTGCCCTTTTGCTTGTTCTTTTGCCTTATCCTGTACAAGCTGAGCATGAAGCTCTTTCAGTTGAAATCGAAAGAGGAAAAGCTGAAGTTACCCTGCTTGAAGGTAAGGCTTTTCTTGAAAAAAAAGACACGGCAAAAGCTCAAGATATCTGCAAGGGTGATTATCTTGTATCCGGCGATCGTGTTAGTACAGACAAAGAATCGAGGATAGAACTAAAGCTTCCGGATGAAAGCTTTATCCGTTTTGATGAAGAGACAACCTTTGAGCTGGTATCAGTTAATTTTGATGAAAAAACCAATGATAGAAACATAAACGTAAACATGGTTCTTGGAAAAACATGGGCCAATGTATCAAAATTTTTGGGAGAAAAAGGACGCTTTGCTGTTTCAACCAGAACGGCTGTAGCCGGTGTTCGCGGTACAGTTTACAGAATGAATGTTAATAAAGACAACTCAGTAGTTGTAAAGGTTTACTGGGGAGAAATAGATATACGCGCGCCCTCTAAGGTGAGTTATGTCGAGCCTGCTGAAAAAGTCATGAAACCTTCGACTATAGCAGGGCCACATCCGGTACCCGGTCCTCGTCCTGTATCTATGGAAGAGTGGACCTATATCGTAAGGGCCTTGCAGCAAATTGTTATAAGGCCGGATGGTACGGCCTTAAAACCTGAAGGATTTGATTTAGCTAAAGACGATTTGGTTGAATGGGTGCGATGGAATAAAAGACTGGATACAGGGATAAGAAAATAAGTAAGCGTTCACGGTTTACAATTTTTTCAACAAGTTAGAGCACCTTCGGTGCGGACATAAGTGCCTAAAGTGAGCTAAAGTATATTAAAGTGCCTAAAGTTAAGGAATGCGCCTTCGGCACTGCCAATTTTAATTTTTTTCACAATACAACTTTGCTAACTTTGTTTCTATCTGAACTTATAACCAAGCCCTGAAAATCTATAGCACGCCGAAGGCGTACCATAACTTTAGGCACTTTAGCTCACTTTAGGCATTTTAGGCACTATCTTTTCTACATCAAACGTTAGGTCATCCGGCCATTCTCTTTCATGACCGTCCATTATCCCC
>JAIVWD010000133.1:0-8720 GCA_049190315.1 Deltaproteobacteria bacterium
CATTGAACATCTACCACCATTATCTCTACCGCACCGGTTGCAAGAACAATTTCCTGCTGGATAAAACTGCCTGCAACAGGAATTCCGTGACGCATGAGAACCTCATTACCGGTACAGCAGACACCGACGAGATTGATCCCTTTTGCCCCAACCTTTTTGGCTGCATCGATCATCTCCGGTTCCTGAGAAACCAAAGCCATTGCTTCAGACAGGATCGGCTCATGACCGTGAACAACCACGTTTACCTCGTCTTTGGAAAGAACGCCGAGGTTGACCACCGCCCGGATCGGAACTGGTGTCCCGAACATGATATCCTGCAGTTCGGTCGATATCATGGAACCACCCCAGCCGTCCGCCAGGGCACATCTGGTGGCCTGGAGAATCAGGTTGCGATAATCCTGGTCGGTACCCATATGGGTCCGATGCATTATCTCAACAACTTCCCGCTGTATGCCGCGAGGTGTAACTCCCAGTTTTTTCCACAATTCCTGTCTTTTTTCAGGAGCACGTTTTATGCAATATAAGCCCCCTTCCTGCTTACCGAATTCAGCCAATGCCTTTTCACCTACCTCAATGGCGATATCTTTTGTGCTTCGGCCTTCAGTCTTTATTTCAAAAACCTCTGCCAGCGCACGCAGTTTCTTTTCATCCTTGATTTTGTAGTCTGATTCTCCCCTGGCCGCAGCCAGAAATGCCATTGCAGTCTCCAGGGCATGATCCATATGTGCAGATGCTCCTCCGGCAACCATACGGGCAAAGTTACGCGCCGCTACAGTGGCAGGAGTGGCGCCGCAAAGCCCTATTGACTCAGGAACATCCTCTATCATCATACATGGCCCAAAGGAACAAATACGACAGCACGTTCCCCCCTGACCAAAAAGGCATGGCTCAATAGCACGCCTGTTCATACGCTGTATATAGGTAACAACCCCCTGTTCCCCAGCTTGCTCCGCAACACATGTGCTGCCCTCGCAATCAATGCCCATGCAACGCTGGGCAACACCTATAGGAGATCTTCTTGATCCCATTATCATTCCTCCAAAATTAACGCACCTTCGGTGCGGACATAAGTGCCTAAAGTGAGCTAAAGTATATTAAAGTGCCTAAAGTTAATGAATGCGCCTTCGGCGCTGCAAATTTTAACTTTCTTACCATACAACTTTGCTCGCTTTATTTCCGGCTAAAGTTATAATCAAACCCTGAAAATCTATAGCACGCCGAAGGCGTACCATAACTTTAGGCATTTTAGGCACTTTAGTTCACTTTAGGCACTCAAAGTGTATTTCTTGCTGCTTCCACGGTATTCTTCATCAGCATAACAATTGTCATGGGTCCTACACCGCCCGGAACCGGTGTTATTGCAGCAGCTTTTTCTTTAACACTATCAAATTCAACATCACCTGCTAAAATCGCCTTACCCTCAGGGGTTTTTCCAATCCTGTTAACCCCGACATCAATAACAACAACTCCTTCTTTGACCATGTCACCGGTAACTGTTTTAGGATGACCGGTAGCGACTATAAGTATGTCTGCCCGTTTTGTATGGAAAGATAGATCTTTAGTCCTTGTATGACAAAGAGTTACAGTTGCATTACCGGATGGCCTCTTCTGAAGCATCAGATTTAGAACCGGTTTCCCAACGATGTTGCTCCTCCCGACTATTACCACCTCAGCTCCTTCTGTTTTTACTCCTGAACGACTTAAAAGCTCTAAAACTCCATGAGGTGTACACGGAAGAAAACATTTCTCGCCGATAACCATTTTCCCAACATTTACAGGATGAAAACCATCTACATCCTTGTTGGGATCTATTGCATAAAGTACACTGGCTTCATTAATGTGCTTGGGGAGAGGCAACTGTACTAAAATACCATGAATACTGGAATCATTGTTTAATTCATCAATTAACTTCAGGAGATCTTCCTCTGTAATATCCCCCGGCAAGTTGATCATCTTCGAATAAATACCCAGGTTATTACAAGACTTCTCCTTTTGACCGACATATACCTTGGATGCAGGGTCATCACCCACAAGGACTGTGGCCAATCCTGGAGTCAAGCCATGTTTTTCCTTTAATTCCGCTATCTCTTGTTTAAGCTCTACCCTTATTTCTTTGGCAATTTCAGTTCCACTGATAATCTTTGCTGACATTATTTAAATCTCCAGTATCAAAAAAGCCCTTTTACTTTTCCGGTCTCAACATCCACATCAATGCGCCTGTAAGCCGGATCTGAGGCTGTGCCCGGCATAAGGCTGATAGCTCCTGCAACCGGTACAACAAACCCTGCTCCCTTATAGGTCAAGATATCCCGTACAGGAAGAGTCCACCCTGTTGGGACGCCTTTTTTAGTGGGATCATGGGAAAGGCTGAGATGGGTCTTGACCATGCATGTGCCCAATTTTGCAAGTTCAGGATCCTGTTCTATTCTTTTGGCCTTGGCCTCGGCTTCAGGAGTATAGCTTACACCGTCAGCACCGTAAACTTCTTTTGCAATCAGTTCAATCCGCTTACGAAGCGGAGTATCAAGCTCGTAAAGAAGGCGGAAATTGTTTTCCTCCTCACACGCATCAATAACTGCATCTGCAAACTCCAATGCCCCGTCACCGCCTTTGAGCCAGTGCTCTGAAACAGCAGCACGGGCGCCCGCGGCTTCAGACAATCTGCGAACGGCATTTATCTCATCCTTTGTATCAGTATAGAATGAATTGATACAAACAACCGGGTTTATACCTGCCTTTTTAACCGTTTTAATGTGATGAGCCAGATTCTCGCATCCCTTTTCAACCCAGTCCACATGCTCTTCAAGATATGCAGGGTCCATTGGCTTGCCGGGAGGTAAAGGAGGTCCGCCGCCATGACATTTTAATGCACGAATGGTTGCGACTATTACAGCGCAATGTGGTTTTAATCCACTAAAACGGCATTTTAAGTTCCAGAATTTCTCAAAACCTATATCTGCTCCAAAACCACTTTCAGTAACATGATAGTCTGCTAATTTTAATCCAACTCTGTCTGCAATGATTGACGATTGCCCTATGGCTATGTTTGCAAAAGGTCCTGCATGCACCAGGACGGGCTGTCCTTCAAGACTCTGCATGAGATTCGGATTCAGGGCTTCCACCATCCATGCAGTCATGGCACCGTCAACCTCAAGATCTGCCGTAGTAACAGGATCACCATTTTTGTTATACGCGACAACTATTTTACCCATTCGCTCACGCATATCTTTCAGGCTTGTAGCAACAGCTAAAATAGCCATGATCTCGGAACTTACAGCAATTGCAAATTTGGACTGCATGGGAAAACCGTCCATCTTTCCACCAAGACCTATTATTATATTACGGAGAGACTGGGCGCAAAAATCAAGTATCCATCCCATTTCAACATTTTTCGGATTAATATCCAGCCGTTTTAAATTCTTTTTAGCCAGGATCTCATCAGAATAATTATTTTCATGCTGCATCCTCGATGTCAAAGCTACCATAGCTAAATTATGAGCATTCATGATAGCATTAATATCGCCGGTCAGACCTAATGAAAAAGGTGTAAGAGGAATACACTGCGCAAGCCCGCCTCCTGCAGCACTACCCTTAATATTCATTGTGGGACCTCCGGAAGGCTGGCGGATAGCTCCTATTACTCGCTTGCCTCTCTTGCCGAATCCCTGCACCAATCCCATAGCAGAAGTACTTTTTCCTTCTCCTAATGGAGTGGGGGTTATTGCTGTTACATCAATATATTTTGCGTCTGGTTTTCCTGCAAGCCGTTTAACAATCTTTGCAAAATCTAATTTTGCCACATAATGCCCATGCGGAAGCAACTCTTCTTTCTCAAGCCCGAGTTCCTCTCCCAGTTGATATACGGTTTTCATATTTTTTTCCGCATCTTCAGCAATTTCCCAATCCTGATGCTTAGTTGGATCAAGAGACATAGCTTCCTCCTTTTTTTATTATATTAAACATATGCAAGTTAAGAATAAAAATATGTAACTACTCAGGTGTTTAGGCTGAAGGCTGAAGACTGTTAGGAAAAAGCGCATTTTGAAGCTATGTTTGGTGCAAGAATCAGATGTTTCCGCTAAAGTACGGCAATCGTGCTCTTCTGACCCCTTCAGCCTTCAGTCTAAACAGCTTCAGCCTCTGACTACGTGAGTAGTCACAAAATATGTACTAAACCGCTTATGGCATTTGGCAATCCGTCTATAAGTTATGCCAATACCACCTGATTGTATGCTAAAATACCTTTATCTTAATTATTGGAGTTTTTTCTGCTAGTTTTGATAGGTTTTTGCCGGCTTTTTTAAAAGTAGCCGGCATTTAAGACAATTTACTAACAACTATTTTTTACATATTCCGAATCTGATATTAAGATATTGGAGGAAATTCCGGAAAGAAAATGCATACAATCTTTATTTCTGTATTCCCATAATTTACTGAACCGTATTTATTTATTTATGTTATATATAAATGATATTTTTTATTTAGTCAAGTAAAAAATCATTTATTAAATTGGTGGATGGATAGGTTGAAGGTTAAAGGTGGAAGACTGAAGGTGAAAGGCGGAAGGTTGAAGGCTAAAATCCCCTAACAGCCTTCAACCTTCAGTCTATCTACCTAATAAATAAGGAAGCATTTTTTTGCATTATATCATAATCATTCTCGGTCAAACCTGCCCCGCAAACAATTTTTTTTGCCATTTTTTCATCAATCAAATCTTCAGGCGCATGCGCATCAGTGTTGATGACAAGTTTTGCACCTGTTTTCACGGCAAGCTTTGCAACATGTCCGTTTGTCAGAGAATGCCCCTTACGGGCTGATATCTCCAAAAAAATTCCATTCTCTTTTGCTTTTAAAACTTCCTCCTCGCTTATAAGGCCGGGGTGCGCCAGAATATCAATATCCGCTTCTATCGCAGCATTATTAGTGCCTGGAGCAACTGGTTCGACAATTGTTTCTCCATGCACTATAATGATCTTTGCTCCTAAAGAGCGCGCCTTTTTTGCTGCATCTGATATCAGGCCTGGCGGTACATGTGTTATTTCTATCCCGGGAACAACCTTTATGCTTAAAACGCTATTTAGTTTCTCTGCTATGGCAACTATTCTTGGAACTATAAAATCAATATTTGAAAAATCACCATGATCTGTTATTCCAATTCCTTTTAATCCGATAAATTCCGCTCTTCTAACAAGCTCGGAAGGTATCAAAACGCCATCACTGAAAACCGTATGTGTATGAAGATCTATCATAATTTATAGCATATTTACGATTACTGTTTTAAGATTGTTTGTTAACGGTTTACAGTTCACGGTTTACAGTTTTTTTAATGAATTATGCAACGACTGATTGCTTTTATGTTTTTATCAACCGTTAACTGTGAACCGTTAACCGTGAACTGTTGCAATTGTTTTTTCTATACCTTATATCTCCCAAAATCTTCAGGCGAAAGCTTTTCAAGATAATCCGTCCACTTTTTTCCCTCTTCAGTCTTATCAAGGGCTTCAGCATGGGTATCAGACATTTTCGACTTTTCAATAACACCATCATCAACATAAATTGGGGCATTATATCGAAGTGCAAGAGCAATTGCATCGCTAGGACGAGCATCCATACTGAAATTACCTTTTTCATAAATAAAATAAATTTTGGCGTAGAAGGTGTTATCCTTTAAATCACAAACCTCCACTTTTTCAATGCTGATATCAATAAGGTCTGTAAGATTTTTAAAAAGATCGTGGGTCATGGGACGTTCAAACTTTATATCTTGAAGAGTAGAGGCAATAGAGGTAGCTTCCAGCAACCCTATCCATATAGGAATTGCCTGATCATCTTTATCAGACTTTAAAATAATGATCGGTGTGTTTGAAGCCGGATCAATTGTCAGTCCCGCTATGCTAACTTTAAGCAGCATAACTTTGTTCTCCTTTCAAATTAAAAAGTGTCGGCTCAACCTGAGCTGGTTTTCCCAAGAGCGAATGCAAATATGCTCTCTCAATTTTCACGTTCACTATTTTCCCTTTTAATATCCTATCGCGTGGAATAGTGGCCTCACTCTGTATAAAGTTTACTACCTTGTTGGTTTCAGTACGCCCTGTCCACTGAACGTATTGATATTTACTTTGGGCATTACCACCGCTATCCACCCTCTTTTTACTTAAGCCTTCAACAAGGACCAACTCATTTGATCCAACCAGAACCCTGTTCTTTTTGGTTGTAAAATATTCCTGCAAATTCAGCAGGGTTTGCAATCTGTCTTTCTTTTCCTGCTCTGTAATTTTGTTTGCAAAACGGGCTGCCGGTGCATTTGGTCTGTCAGAATACTTAAATGCAAAAATACTGTCAAATTCCACTTCTTTTATTAAATTCAAAGTTTCTTCAAAATCAGCTCTTGTTTCTCCTGGAAAGCCGACAATAATATCAGAACTAATAGCTATGCCTGGGCAATTATTGCGCAGTTTACCTATTTTTTCAAGATACAGCTCCCTGTTATATTTCCTGTTCATTTTTTTTAAAATTCTGTTTGATCCGGACTGAACAGGCAAATGTATATGGTTGCAAAGCTTATCAAGGTCTTTGAAAGCGCTGATAAGATCATCTGACAGATCTTTTGGATGAGAAGTAGTAAATCTGATTCTAAAAAGTCCATCTATTTCATTTATCCGGGCCAAAAGTTGCGAAAATGAGTTCAGGTTTTCCTTTTTGCCATAACTGTTTACATTCTGACCAAGAAGAGTAACCTCTCGAACACCGGTTTTAACGAGACCTCTGACTTCGCCCACTATGCTTTCAGGGAATCTGCTTGTTTCTCTGCCCCTGACATGTGGTACTACACAATAAGTGCAAAAATTGTCGCACCCCCTCATAATTGTCACAAAGCTTGTAACTTTTGGATCAGCTCTATCCAATGGCAATTCTATAACAGATTCAAACTCTTCTATGATTTCCGACATTTCAATGTCCACGAGGCTGCATCTTTCTGATTCTATTCTTTCTATAAGATAAGGCAAACGTGATATAGCATGTGTCCCGAAAACCAAATCTACATGCGGCATACGTTCCATGATCTTATCGCCTTCCTGCTGAGCCACACAACCACCAACACCTATAATCAAATCTGGTTTTCTTCTTTTAAGGCCTGCAAGACGTCCTAAAAAACTAAAAACTTTCTGTTCAGCCTTTTCCCTGATGGCACATGTATTAACAATTATAAGATCAGCAACTTCAAAAGACGAATTCATTTTGTATCCCAAAGGAGCTAATATCTTTTCAATCTGTTCGGAGTCATAAACATTCATCTGACATCCAATGGTATTTATGTAAAGATGTTTTGTTTTCATGCTTTTGTAACGTTCTTCCCAATTTCCAATTTCTATTTTAATCTCTCCCTGATTTCTACTTTCCAATTTCAAGTTTCAAGCCGTGAACGGCTACCTTTTTTATATCCTGAACTTCTATCCTGACATTTCCGAAAGAAGATATACCATAGCAATTTTTGCCCTTATCTACCAGGATCTCAAGAGCTTTTCCATCCTTTAAATTTACTTTAACCTTAACATTATCATCCTGTAAAATAAATAAAACCGAGTCTATCTTGTCAAAATCAATTGATATCTCTGCCCGGCCCAATTTGCCGATAAAATAAGTCTGGCCTTCAAACGAAAACTTTTCAAGGTCCATCGAAACATCAGCCTGGTCCACAAGTGTAGCAGTATAGTTTTTTTCAGGCTCAGGGATATCAATAACACCCCTTTCTCCCATATTCCCCATTCCAACTGTAAGAAAACAAATCAAAATGACAAGACCAAAATGCCGGCTTTTTTTCATTAGTACCCCCCTATCTATAGCGCTCAATCATGATATGATGTTGAAGATCCTGTAAAATCATCTCAACATCATCTTCACAGCCTGGAGCAATATGGAACACAACAACACCTAAATCAGAATCTACAGTAGTTAACATTGCAATTCCATCATATGCCTCAAAAATAAATTTTAGAAAGCAGATTTCTTTTCGTTCAATTCGGTAATATTTTTTTATTGTTTCCAAAAATGGCTCTAATAAATAATCCAAAAAATTATCATAAAAAATGAGGTGGCAGTTTAGCCACAAAGACACTAAGACACCAATATTATAATATAATTCTCTTAAAATTCATAATTTGAAAATTTAGAGATTTAGGAATTCCGAATTGAAGGATGTTTTCACTTTTAATTACTAAATTCGCAATTCCCCAATTTATCAGCCATATCCCCCTTTGTGTCTTCGTGCCTTAGTGGCTGAATTGTTACAAAATGATCTTTTTATACCATCATTTACTATTTTTTTTCAATAAAAAAGTCGAATCATATTGTCCGAAACCACAATATAAGTTATATATGACCTAAATTTAGCGATTTTTTACTCGACCTGCACCAATCTCTTGCGCATCAAGGACTTGCGAAAAGTCTCGACATATCCATTGGTATGCCTACGCTTTTCGCAAACCTTGCTGCATCAAGATCTTAGCACATTTCTTCGCAAAAAATTGCTCAACTTAGGTATAAACAAATAAATCAAAGGATAAGTTTATGACGCTACTAAAATATACGTATTGGCAAGATGGTGAAATGTGGCTCGGCTATCTTGAAGAATATCCTGACTATATGACTCAAGGAGAAAACATGGAAGAACTTTTGGAGAATCTTAAAGATATTTACCAAGAACTTAGTAGCGGTGCTAT
>JAIVWD010000134.1:0-8690 GCA_049190315.1 Deltaproteobacteria bacterium
ATGCAAGGGTTTACTCAAAAGCCTGCCCACTCCTTGTCCCCCTGGTTGAAGAAGGCTGGCTTGAAAAACCTGAAACAAAGATGATTGTTAAAAAATATCTGCATCCATTGAAAGTCAGACAGATAGACACGCTTATTCTTGGCTGTACTCATTATCCTTTATTAAAAAATATCATTCAAAAAAAAATAGGTAAAAAAGTGAATGTCATTGACTCTTCTATTGCTGTTGCGAGCAATGTAAAGGCATTTTTGGAAAAGCATCAGGAAATTGACGATCTGCTTGGTAAAAAAGGCAGATGCGATTTTTTTGTATCAGACGTAACCGAGCAGTTTGAAAAAACAGCAACAAGCATGTTTAAAAGAGATATTCATCTTGAACATGTTAAAATATAAGTAACGGTTCACGGTTTACAGTTATCGGTTCACGGTTTTTTTCTTGAGTTCTTACAACTGAGCCTCTTGTTTTTATGTTTTGATCAACCGTGAACTGTGAACCGACAACCGTAAACTGTTACAAATATCATCTCGTTAACGCATAGTTCGGACCTGCAATCAAAAGATTGTTGGTAATTGTAGATTGTATCTTCTCCATTTTGCTCCCAAAAAAAATGTTTTTTATTAAGCTGTGACCGTATGCCCCTAAAACCACAAGTGCATCATGCGGCACATCATAAATGTTTTCTTCAAACTTTCCTCTTTCAAACATATACCACTCAGTCACATAACGATCCATTTCTTCCTCAAGATTTTCATTTTTAATTATCTCTTCATACGATTCCTTTGAGGCCTTTTCCATATGGGTATAAACACTCAGCGGCATTTCAGATGCTCTGCTTATACGAAATCCAAGCTTCAAAGCATTTATTGCATTTGCCGAACCACCGAAGAATACCGCAATGCTTCGCCATTTTTTAAAAACAGGGCTGGTTATAAGAACCGGAAACCTGGCAGAATTTACAATACGTCTTACTCTCGGCCCTATGTAGCCAAGACCGATCTTTGAAGACAAATCGCTTATGCTTCGGGGACAACACATAAAATCAAAATTCGTTGCTATATCCGGAAGGGTTGATGCTGTATAATTCTTCGGCTCCAGAAATCTTGCTTTGATTTTACCCTGGTCAAGCAGTTCCTTTGCATGTTTTAAAGCTGTTTCCGGTGAAGTCAAATAAGAGTCATCAAGATCAATCTGAACAACATCGTTTTCAAAATACATCAAAAACTTTGTGAACTCAGGCATGTAAATAATCAGTGAAGCTCCTGCTTTCTTGCAAAAGTATATAGATTGCAGCAAAGTCTCTCTTCCAAGAGGAGTGTTTCTAAAAATATGAAATAATTGAGCATCCATCACATCTCCTTAAATTTTACTGGACTGTCTGAACCATCAATTCCTTGCGATATTTATCCAATAGCGTAGCCTTGGAAATCATACCTATAAATTTTCCGTTTGCAATTACCGGCATGGAAAAAAGCCGATTCATATCCATTTTGCGCAGCACTTCAGACAAATCATCGTCAAGATATACAACTTTAACATCAGTATCCATTATCTGGCCCAAAACCACTGCATCGTACATCAGCGGATTGAAGAGATAGGGCCTTATATCATCCAGATGAATCATTCCCAAAAAATTACCGGTATTCTCATCCTCAACAGGAAAATAATTCCTGTGAGATTTTTTTACTATATTAATAAAATCCCTGAGCAGCATATTCTGTTTAACAATTATACAATCTTTCTCAAGCAGCTCCTGAACGCTCAGATCAGATAGAACTCTCGCATCTGTACCCGGTCTTAAAAGCTGACCTTTTTCAACCAGCTCTTTCAGGTAAAAAGAAACAGGCTCAATGTAGTGGCAAAGTGTAGTAGAAATAACTGAAACTATTATAAGAGGAAGAATAACTTCATAACTTCCTGTGATTTCGATAATAAGAAAAATTCCTGTCAGCGGAGCATGAAGCATTCCGCTGATAAGTCCCGCCATGCCTAATAAAGCAAAGCAGCCTTCATTTACCCATGGAACCGAAGGCCAAAGTAAAACAAGCCCCCGGTGATAAGTCAGACCCGCCAGGCTTCCTATAACAAGACATGGGGCAAATATTCCGCCGGATCCTCCCCAGCCAAGAGTCAAAGAAGTCGCAAGAATTTTTGCAAAAATAGCCAGGGCAACAATACCAAATCCCTGTGTAAATACCCCTTCTATCATTGCTCTGACAGAATGATACCCCTCGCCAAGCACGATTGGAAGGAAAATACCGATTATTCCGACCGCACAACCTCCGGCAGCAGCGCGCACCCATATGGGAAAGGGAGCCTTTTTAGAAACTCCGTGCATTGACCTCAGAAGACGGGTAAGAAGTACGGACGCAACCGCCGAAATTATTGCCAAACCAATACAGGCAACAATATCTAAATGACCAATATGGAATAAACGATGGCTGAAAGCAATCTGGTTCCCCTGGAGTATTCTGCTTATCTCAGTGCCTGCAACAGAAGCAATTGCTATTGGAACAATATTTACAGCTTTCCACTCTCCAAGAATTACTTCAATAGAAAAGACCATCCCGGCAATAGGGGCATTGAAAATAGAAGATATTGCACCTGCAGCACCGCAGCCAACAATAGTAACGCGCTGGCGGTCATTTAAAGAAAAAAGTTTTGCAATATTTGAACCAATAGCTGCTCCACTCATAACCACGGGAGCCTCAGGGCCTGCTGAACCTCCGCTGCCTATGGTAAGACAACTGGATATCAGGCGAGAAAAACTTGAACGAAATCGCATCAAGCCGCCATAACGTGAAACGCTGTAAATCACTTCGGGCACACCGTGTCCGGCGCCTTCTTTTACCATTTTGTCCAGAAAAAGCGCAGAAAGAGCCGCTCCAATTGCAGGCATAATAAATGACCACCAATAATGACGAAGATGATGGAGCCATTCAAACATCGCAATAAGCGACCGGTTAAGCGCAACAGCCGCCAGCCCGCTGCACGTGCCTACAATAACAGCTATCAAAATGAGAAGAAGACGGTCGTCGAGGCGAAAAATGGTCCAGCTTGCAGGATGTCGCCAACGTCTTAAAATGCGCATATTTTCAAATACCTAATTATGATCCGCTTTGTCGAGTAGATTTTCACTATCAGCTATTTTCGATAAAAGTGAAGAAGTATCCGGATACGTTCTTAAAAATTCGACAAATGAGTCATCGCGCACACAAAAAGCAAGCCTTGAAAGAAGATGTAAATGATTTTTTATAGATGTGCTTAATAGAATGAACATAACAAACACCGCCCTGTCATCAACGGCCTCAAAGTCTATCGGCTTTTCAAGAAAACACGTAGTTATTAAAGAATTATCTGTTTCTTCCGGCAGGGGGGCGCGTGGATGAGGGATAGCAACGCCCTTGCCTATGCCTGTTGATGTTAAAGCTTCTCTTTCGAGCAGCCTTTCATATAGCCCTTCCTTATTTATTGACAGAACAGGTACTTTATCCACTGCCGACTTAAGAACTGATTCAACATCATCGCCCTTAATATCATGAAAAACTCCCCCAAGTTGCATTGCAGGCAGAAGATTTGTCAGCCCGAGGCTCTGTTCTTTTTTTCTTTCCTTATTTGGCAAAGAAAATCGCAGGCCGTGATTAAGTGCCCATTTTTCAAGAATAGACTCTTTAAATATACAGCCATTTCCGCTTCTATGTATCGGTATTCTGCCCTGACGTATCCAACGATCTACAGTGCTAACAGGAAGATCAAGGCACCTTGCCATATCGTTTAAATTAAGTTTCATATAGATAGACTGAAGGCTGAAGGCTGAAGGTAAAATATGGGATGTGCAGCCATGCATGCCTTTGCAAATGAAAACTATATGGTTTTCTGCTAAAAATGGCAAACCTTCCCTTCAGTCTTCAGCCTTTTACCTAAACACCTGACCAGTTACACTCTTTTTCATAAAATTAAGTCAATCCTGTAATCCTGTCTGAAATATTTATCATTTTTCGAGAGATGAGAGTAACTGCACCCATATTAATTGATTAACAAAAATTACCTGTTGAATAAATTAGAGATATTTATCCTTCATTTCAAAAATGTCAAGTTTAATAAAAGTCTTAAATACATTCATCTTAAAATTCTTACAGCATCGACGATTTTCTTCAATGATATTTATGGGGTTAGAAAGCCGTCAAGGGTTATTAAAACCTAATGTGGCGATTTTTTTGCTTTATTTTTTATGGCAAACAGGATTATATACAAACAGACAAATTGGAAATCTATAGTGAAACGGTGGCCGTGTTCCGTGAACGCTTACGTGAAAGGTTTATATAATTATGACTGATGTAAAAAAATCGTACGAAATGATTACAGATTTTATTACAGGTGAAATGGTGCCGGACATTGGCGCTGAGGCGAACAGGCAGGATGTTGAACGCTTTCTGGTTAACGAAAAAGGATTTTCCAAAGAAGATATTGAGGTCGATGTCAATATTGAACTTGTTATTGCAGGCGAGCCTTACAAATCGCAGATAGACCTTGTTGTCTGTGTTGACGGGACAAGATATATGGCGATAAAATGTGCTGCAGCTTCATTGGGCTCAAGGGAAAGGGAAATTATTGCTGCTTCAAGACTGCTTGAAAGCCATCAGATCCCTCTTTCTGTGGTTTCAGACGGCAAGACCGCGATAGTGCTTGATACTGTTTCCGGCAAAAAGCTTGGCGAGGGTTTAAATGCTGTTCCATCAAAAGATGATTTAAAAGAGAAATTAAATTCTTCAGAACTTATTCCTTTGCCGGCTGAAAGACTTGAAAAGGAAAAACTTATTTTCCGATCATATGATGTAATGAATGTAAATGTTCAGCGCAATATATAAAATTATAATAACACGTTAGCGCTTTAAAATATTATTTTTTTGACAGGATTTAAATTATTGTAGCCGTTCACGGTTTGAAACTTGAAATTGGAAATTGGGAAGAACGGTACAAAAGCATGAAGGCCAAATTTCTAATTTCTAATTTCAATGTTTCGTGAACGCTTACAAATCTTGTCTATCCTGTTATCCTGTCAGAGTCTTTTTCAAAAGGCTAAATCGTTACAAACTATAACGTTGCGTTAATAACGAACGTATATTACTGGCCGGCTACTTCTTTGCCGCAGTGTTTACATATCTTTGCCCTTTTCTTGATTGTCTCAGCACAGAAAGGGCATTCCCTTGTAAAATTTCTATCGTGTATTTTTTTTATAGCTTTATCCACTTCTTTTTGAATAAGTTCATTCCCAAACTTGGGGTTTCTGATCGGTTCTATTGCATCCAGCCCTCCAATATCACCTATCATTTCAGCCGCTTTTAGCCTAACCCTTGCCGGTTCCGTGGAGTCTAAAAGCATTCTTACTACATTTACCTCATCTTTTTCCACATAACAGCCGGCAAGAATTGAAAACCCTTTCTTTATTGCCTCTTTAAGAACTTCCTGTTCCATAAGTACCTGGTCATCGATAATCTGACCTCCGCCACCATGAGGACTGAATACAGGCATAAGTTCAAATTTATCTGAGCCTGGATAGCTCATGCATCTGTAGGAAGCATGGTGTCCGACTTGTTCTTCTATATCTTCCCAACCTTTTTTATATAAAGGGCATTCATCATTAAAACATACATAAAGATAAGGAGCTCCCCATCCAAGCCCGTCGCTAAAGGAAATTGGCGGAACTTCCCACAGGCTCATTTCCTGGTTGCAATGAGGGCATTTTGGTTTTTCTTGAGACATTATTTTTTCTAAAACTTGTTCTTTTGTTTCCATTAGTTATTCTCCATTGTATGTATATTTTTCGGCCAAATATTCTGGCAACTGGGCTTCATAAATACAATAATTATCTGTTATTGCGTAAAAATACACTAAGCAATATTTATGACTTGTCAATAAATATATTAAATCCTAAATTGAGCGATTGTTGAGTTTGTCGAAAATGCAAAGCAAAGCGTGTAAAGCCATACTCAAGTTTCGCACCCCATTATGCAACAAAAGCTTTAAAGGGTAAAGGACTAAATAAATTTTTGAAGTGAAATATAATAAGAGCAAAAAATGGCTGTGCGTTGACCTTGAGACCTTGGAGTACAAGGAAGCATGGAATCTGCAGACAAGTCTTGTTGACGCCAGAAAAAAGAGAATTATTGACAAGGATGTCATCCTGCTGCTGGAACATCCACCTGTTTTTACGCTTGGCCGCAGGGGCGGATTGGATGATCTTACAGTTCCCCGGGATGTGCTCGAAAAATCAGGAATTCCAGTAGTTCAGGTGGAAAGAGGTGGTGTTATTACTTTTCACGGGCCGGGCCAACTGATTATGTATCCAATAATTGACCTTAATGCCGCCAGGATGAGAGTGGTTGATTATGTTGAAAAACTCGAAGAAATCATGATCAGAGCGGTTGCGGATTCGGGAATTATAGCTGAGAGGAATTCGCTTAACAGGGGAATATGGGTTGGAAAT
This sequence comes from Deltaproteobacteria bacterium, assembly GCA_049190315.1. Taxonomy (GTDB): domain Bacteria; phylum Desulfobacterota; class Desulfobacteria; order Desulfobacterales; family ETH-SRB1; genus B13-G4. The sequence goes on from JAIVWD010000134.1 coordinate 6,485, forward strand.
AAAAAACTGGGAAGTATAGGCATAGCAATTAGAAGGGGAATATGTTTTCATGGCATGTCCTTAAACGTTAATATTTCAATGAAGCATTTTGGCTGGATGAATCCATGCGGTCTAAGGGAGATAGGAACAACATCTATGAAACAGGAGCTCTCGCGAAAAGTATCAATGAGCAAGGTCTGCGGGGCAGTAAAAAATCATGTGGAAACTGTTTTTGGAGTTAATCTTATAAAAACAAGTTTGCCGGAACTATTAAAAAAATTGTAACGCTTTAGATAATATGAAAATATTGTCGCTTCAGGTATAATCAAATTCAAACCATGAAAAACTCACGTATAAGATATCGTAAAGAAAGAACCCGCCACGAATGAAAAGAATAGCAATAGTTCAACGAGCCATTAAAAAAATAACAACATCTTACTATGCTCTTTCTTAACGATATCTAATACGCTCAAACAGTTTCCTGCTTTGAATTTGATTATACCTGAAGCTCACTTACGGTCAGTTTTTGTTTCATAAAGCTAAAACCTTACAAGATATTAAACAAACATTATGAGTCAACGTCAGATATCAAAAAAACATGTCAGAAAACCCGACTGGCTGAAACGTAATCTGCCATCAGGGCCGGCATATGAGAAGATCAGGAACCTGCTGAGCAAAAGCAGGCTTCATACAGTATGCCAGGAAGCCAAGTGCCCGAATATGTGGGAATGCTTTTCCAGGCATACTTCCACATTTCTTATTATGGGGCCGAACTGCACGCGTAACTGCCGTTTTTGCGCGGTTGAGCAAGGCCCTTTGGGGCCGCCTGATCCGGAAGAACCTGCAAGGGTTGCAGAAGCCGCACGAGAAATGAACCTGAAATATGTTGTCATAACCTCTGTTACAAGGGACGATCTGCCTGACGGAGGTGCCGGTCATTTTGCAGAAACTGTCAGGCAAGTGAAAAATAAAATTCCAGATGCGCTTGTAGAAATTTTGATACCGGATTTTCTGGGAGATGAGAGAGCGCTTAATATAGTAATGGAATCCAGTCCCGATGTTTTAAATCACAACATTGAAACAGTAAGCCGCCTTTATCCTTCAGTACGGCCTGAAGCTGATTACCGCCGTTCACTTGCAGTCCTAAGGCAGGCCAAAAAAATAAACACCTCTGTTTTCACAAAGTCAGGCCTGATGCTTGGCCTTGGAGAGCTTCCCGGAGAAGTCGAGGAAACGTTGAAAGATCTGGTCAAAGCCGGCTGCAATATGCTGACAATTGGACAGTATCTTCAGCCTTCAAAAAAACACATAGAGGTTGATCGTTTTGTTTCTCCCGAGGAATTTGATGACTGGAGAAAAACTGCTCTTGAGACAGGCTTTTCCGAAGTTGCCAGCGGGCCGTTTGTCAGAAGTTCTTATAATGCAAAAGAGCTGTATAAGGGGGTACTTTCAAATGTCTCCTAACATGAACATCGAAATGAAACCTATAGGTTTTGTGCAGACTGATGCAGAAAAAATTCCCCGGCATTGGAGCATTTCGGATGAGGAGGGGACATTAGTAATTGATGAAAAATATCTGCGTGGACTCAAAGATATCAGAGCCGGCCAACGCATTGTCGTGATTTTCCATTTCCATCGAAGCCCGAAGTTCACTTCACAGTTTCTCAGCCAGACACCTCCACACCGTGAAGAGCAACTGGGCGTTTTCAGCATTTGTTCGCCAATCCGACCCAACCCCATCGGCATGTCGGTTTTGGAAGTTCTCAGGAGGGAAGACAACGTCATTTACGTCAAAGGACTGGACATGCAAGATGGGACACCTGTTTTGGATATCAAACCCCATGTTGAAGACAAACACAGTTGTCCGAGTTTCGAGGGCAAACGGTGAGTGACACCAATACGCCGCATCAATATGCTAAGCCGACAACTAATTTACAAATGAGCATACCCCTATTTCACCGACGGTCATGCAGAACATGGCGGAACATAATAGATTTATTGATTTTTTTACTTTGCGAGGTTATAGATAACTACTCAGGTGTTTAGACTGAAGGCTATAGGCTGAAGGAAACAGATGATTCCTGAGTGTTATTCTCTATGTTTAGGACAAAATTTCCGGCCGCTTTAAGAAAATATTAGCTTCTGGGAGTCTTTCCCCTAAAAGTCTTCAGTCTTCAGCCTAACCAACCTGAGTAGTTACAGTTATAAATGATATCGGAAAGACGCA
>JAIVWD010000135.1:0-8675 GCA_049190315.1 Deltaproteobacteria bacterium
AATCCCAAGGTATAGTGGTTTAGAATATCAATCATATTATTTTGCTCTTTTAAAAAAACTATCTAATACCTGCCCTGCCAGAGAAGGCTCATAGGAATTAGTGGGTGCGAAACTTGAATTATAACACTTTAGCTTTATGAAACAAACCATATACGCATGAGCTTCAGGTGTGATACATTCAAAACAGGAAATTGTTTGAGAGTGAGAGGGGGAGTGAGTTTTTCATGGTTTGAATGTATTATACCTGAAGCGGATATATTTCAAAGCGCTAAAGTGTTTCTCATAATTTCTCATACCGAGCCATTTCATTCATCAAAACCGTCAATAACTTCTCTTCTGACGGCAGATGGCCATATGCTTTATCTTTTTTCATCTGTTTTGCCTGTTTTGCAAAGGCCATTCTTAGTTTCATACCTTCTACAGCCATACTTGCGGCTTTCATTTTTCGGATCAGTTCTTCACGATTAAGTCCTTCGCCGGTACCCAACGTTCCAATATCTTTTATTTTACCAGTAAATTCAGTAATCAACTTAACAAAAAGAGGGCCTTCAGCAGCGGACGCCCATTCAAGAGCAACTCTGTCTGTATTAATTTCCAGGCTCTTAAGTATCATTCTTATAAATGCAATTTTGTTTATGGCTTCATAATTACCAGACCGGTAATGGCACTCGCCCGGATGTCACCCGCCAACAAATATGCCATCAGCTCCATTAATAAATCCTTCAAGCATAAAAACAGGATCTATCCTTCCGGTGCACATCACCCTGATCACTCTTATATTAGGAGGATACTGGAATCTTGCTATACCTGCTGAATCTGCCGCCGCATAACAGCACCAGTTACATAAGAAGCCAAGTATTTTGGGTTCGTTTGCCATAATTTTATTCCTAACTCCCGCTGGGGAGTAAGCAGTATGGAGTAGGCAGTAAGCAGTAGGCAGCTAACGAATAAGTGAGTACTGCGAAATTAGAAAGAAAATTTGTCTGCTTTGTCAACCATTCCATAAAGCATTTTGTTTACTTCATCATATCCTTTTATAAGTTCCCGATACTTTGTATCATTCAGGTAGCCAAAATCCTTAGCAAAATCTAACCACACCTCGGTTTCACCTGCCTCGCTAGCACAGTCAATCACTTTACTTATAAACGCTTTTTCATAGCGTCGTTTTTTCCATGCTTCGGCCAGGTTCGCTGGTACGCTTCGAGATGAGCGTCTAATTTGATCGGTTAGTGAGTATTTTTCTTCTTTAGGAAACTTCTTCGTAGCTTCATGTATGTTGAGTGCAAGCTGATAAGCCAACTTGTAAACCTTCAAATCACGATATCCCTGATATCCAGTGCCACCACGCCTCATATTCCTTACTCCCTCATTCCCTACTGCTTCCTCCCTACTCCCTACTGCTTACTCCTTACTTAATTGTCCCCAAATGCCTTAATTTGAGCTAAAATCTGCTCATCTGTAAATTTCCCCATACTTATAGCTCTTGCAGGACAATATGATGAACATATACCACACCCTTTACAGGCTGCCACAACTATCTCTGCCTTCCTTTTTTTGTTAATCCTGATCATTTTTATTGCATTATATGGACAAAAATACTCGCATATACCACAGCCAATACACTTATCTGTATCACAGGAAGATACGATGGGTTCAGTCCTCACATATCCTCGTGCAAGCAAAATAGAAGCCTGAGATGCTGCAGCCTTGGCCTGAAAAATTGATTCATCAATCGGCTTGGGGAACTGGGACATACCGCAGATATAAATCCCGTCAACATATGAATCCACCGGCTTTAATTGTACATGTGACTCCAAAAAAAAACCCTCTGCTGATTTAGTTACAGATAAAGCTTTTTCCAGTTTCTTATCTTCCCTTGGAATGATTGCAGTGCTTAAAGCTAATATTTTAGCATCTATAACAAGATCTTTATTTATGATTGGATCCCTGACAGTTACACAAACCCGGCCGTCAATTTCTGTAACATCCGGCTTATGTTTTACGTCATATCTAATGAAGATAACTCCTCTATCTCTGGCATCTTTATAGAAGTCCTCATGAAAACCATATGGCCTCATGTCCCGGTACAGGATATAGACATTGGTCGCAGGATTTATTTCTTTAATTTTTAAGGCATTTTTAATAGCCATGCTGCAACAGATACTGCTGCAATATGAATGATTGTCATCACGGGAACCAACGCATTGAATCATAACTACAGAATCTTCTTCAGCCGGTATAAACTTACCAAAGGCAATTCTTTCTTCCAATACATGCTGGAGTAAAACATTCTCGCTCTTTCCATACAAATATTCATCGGGTTCATAAACTGCTGCGCCATTTGCAAGAATGATGATTCCATGTTTCAACTCTTCACGATCAGTTCCATGATTTGCGCCTGTTATAACTGTATGAAAATTTCCCACAAATCCATTGACGCTTTCCACCTCGGATTCTGTAATAACATTAATAAGATTGTGGTTGTTTACCTTATCAATAAGCTCGTTTAAATATAACTTTGGATCTTCGCCCTCTAAGGTGTAATGAATATTTCGAAGATTGCCTCCCAGTACGGATGTTTTTTCAATCAGATAACATTCAAATCCCTGCTCTGCCAAAGATAATGCGGCAGTCATACCGGCAAGTCCCCCGCCGATAACCAATGCCTTTGGGATAATGTCTATAACAGGCTCGGCAAGGGGTTGAATCAACCCGGCCTTTGCAACAGCCATGCGAATAAGATCTTTTGCCTTTTGAGTCGCCTCTTCTTTCTCATAGGCATGCACCCAGGAACACTGATCGCGGATATTAACCATTTCAAAAAGGCATTTATTTAACCCCGCTTCCCTTATAGTTGTCTGAAATAACGGTTCATGTGTTCTGGGAGTACATGCTGCAACAACAACGCGGTTAAGCTTCTCATTAATGACAGTCTCCTTTATCAAAGCCTGTGTATCTTCTGAGCAGGAATAAACATTATCAGTACTGACGACAACGTTGGGAAGTGTCTCAGCATATTTTTTAACGCCAGCGACATCCACAACTCCACCGATATTCTTCCCGCAATTGCATACAAAAACCCCTATTCTCAAATCTTCCCGGTCAATAGATATTTCTTCAGCAAATGCCTTTTCAGAGATCAGCGTGCCACGTGACTTTTTCAGCAGTTCCGAAGCACAAACCGCTGCCCCGCTTGCCTGCATAACGCTGTCAGGCAGGGGCATCGGCCCTTTACATCCACCTGCAACATAAATACCCTCTCTGATAGTGTTAAGAGGGTTAAAAAGACCTGTCTGAAAAAAACCATGGGTGTTCAGCTTGATGCCGGCAGTTTTTGCCAGAGAATAATTTTCTTTATGTGGCTCCAGGCCCATTGGGAGTACAATGAGGTTGAATGTATCATGATGCAGAGTTCCATCTTCCTTAATATATTCTATTGCGAGATCTTCAGTATCTTTATCATGTTTAATCTCAGAAACCCTGGAACGGATAAAAGTTACACCGCTTTTTCTTGCTCTTTCATAAAAAGTCTCAAAGCCTTTGCCATACAGCCTCATATCCATAAAGAATATTGTAATATCCAGATCCGGTTCATGCTCAAGTGCAACTATGGCATCCTTAACGGCATATTTACAGCAAACCGAAGAACAGTAGCTTTTACCTGATATTTGTGTGCGGGAACCAGCGCATTGAATAAAAGCTATTTTCTGTGGTTTTTTCAGATCAGACGGTCTTAAAATCTTTCCCATGTATGGTCCGGAAGCACTTGATATACGCTCAAATTCAAGGCCCGTTACAATATTTTGAGAATCCTTATAACCATACGACTCTATACTGCCTGCATCACATTCCTTAAAACCCGTAGCCATAATTATAGAACCAACATGATACTCGGATACCTCTGCTTTTTGATCGAAATTAATGGCTCCGGTCTGACAGGCTCGTGTGCACTGCTTGCATTCTTTTCTGTTCAGAAACAGGCAATAATCAGGATTAACGGAATAAGATGAAGGGACAGCCTGAGTATATTGAATATCAATGGCTTTTTTGAGGGATAAATTCTGGTTATGAGGATCAGGTATGGTAACAGGGCAGTATTGGGCACAAACGCCACAATTAGTGCATTTTGTTGCATCTACATAACGGGGAGAACATAAGATTTTTACAAAAAAATTTCCTGCAATACCAGAAACTTCTTTAATTTCTGCATTTGTAATAATTTTTATATTGGGAGACCGACCGGCCTCCACCAGCTTGGGCGCAAGTATTCAGATAGCACAGTCATTGGTAGGAAATGTCTTATCCAGACCAGCCATGATCCCGCCTATGGCAGATGACCGTTCAATTAGATAGACATAATAACCGGCTTCAGACAAATCCATAGCCGCCTGTATTCCGGTAATTCCACCGCCAACAACCATTACAGCGCCAACAAGCTTGTTATCTCTATTATTATTTTTCATTTATTGTAATATTTTATTGTTTAACCTAAGTTGAGCGATTTTTTGCGAAGAAATGTGCCAAGGTCTTGATGCAGCAAGGTTTGCAAAAATCGTAGGCATACCAATGGATATGTCGAGACTTTTCGTAAGCCCTTGATGCGCAAGAGATTGGTGCAGGTCGAGTAAAAAATCGCTCAATTTAGGTTAAAGGCTTGCTGAATTGCAACTATTATCTTCCATTCATGGCAGGTTCTTTATTTACGATATCTTATGCGTGAGTTTTTCATGATTTGAATGTATCATACCTGAAGCGGATATATTTTTAAAAAGCTGTAGCGTTATAAAATTAATGAGTTTTTATGTGAGATAGTAAAATGAATCCAAATAGACTTCGCATAGCTTCCGGTGTAGGCCAGCTTGATCGTTTATTGGGAGGTCTCTTTATCGGAGATAATGTGGTATGGTATGATGATGCAGGGAGTCTGGCATCGGTATTCTGTTTAAATTTCATACAAGCATCACAGGCTCAAAATAAACCTCTCATCTATGTTAGCTTTGACCGCTCTCCAAGAAATCTTTTAGAAAAATTAGGCTCTTTGGCCGAATATGAGAATCTGACTATTCTGGACTGTTTTACATATGGCAAAGGGGCCGGCTCCGAAGTCTTTTCTAATTTCTACAATAAAAAATCAGAATGGCCATGTCAAATTGTAAGGGTTGAAGAACCGAGAAATGTAGACAAGGTAATGGATGCCTTCTATGGTATTCATAAAAATCTGCATGGAGACGTAAGATTTGTCTTTGAAAGTCTTACTGGAATGCAAAAACTATGGGAAGGAGAAGAGCACATTATAAACTTTTACTCACATTCCTGCCCGCGTCTTTATGAGCTAAACACCATTGCATATTGGATCATCGAAAAAAAAGCTCATTCCCCACGCATCAGAGCACAAATCAACCAGATAGCTCAAGTTGCAATTGAGCTGTCTGTAAAAAGAGGAAAAACATCTCTAACCATTCTTAAGGCTGAAAATCGTAATATTGAAACTCTTAACAAACCATTTAACTACTGGAGTAAAGACCTTAATATTACATTTGATTCAGAAATGCGTACAAAAAGCGGAATAGACCTGGGAATACGTCTGAAGGAACTTCGTACAAAACAAGGGTTATCACAGACGGAACTTTCTAAACTCGTTGGGGTAACACCAAGTACAATATCACAAATTGAAAGTGACTTGATATATCCATCACTGCCGGCGCTGCTTAAAATAGCGGAAGTTCTTTCTGTTGAGATAAGTTCATTTTTTCAAGGATCAGCGGATATTGAAAATCGTGTAATCTTTCCATCAGGCGAAGCTGTTGAGATAAAATTTCCGGATTTGCCCGAAGGAAGCATCTATGCAAAACTTCTAACTCCTGTAGATTTCGAGCCAAAAGCTGAGCCATATCGCATCGAAATACCGCCTGGTAAAAACCTGCCATCCCATTTTTTCATTCATAAAGGTGAAGAGATAGGATATCTATTGTCAGGGAAATTGCAGATGAAACTGGGGAAGGCGGTTTACTCCATACGTGCCGGAGACGTAATTTACCTGACTTCTGAAATGCCTTCCCAATGGAAAAATCCAGGCCCGGGGTTAGCAAGGTTATTATGGTTGAAAATTAAATAGCTTGAATTGTAATAATTCACCACGGATTTTCACGGAATTACACTGAATTATCAATAGACCCACTCTCATGCGTAAAGCCGCCCTTACTTGTTGTTTACAATTTTCAGTGAAACTCCGTGTCGTTCTCGTTCCCACGCTCCTGCGTGGGAATGCATACCTGCTTCATGTTCCCACGCAGGAGCGTGGGAACATGGGGAATATGACCCCATAATTCTCCTCTACCTTCTGTTTTTTCAACCGTAAACCGATAACTGTAAACCGTGAACGGTTACGATGTTTTTAATATGTTCGCTAATAGTTGATTTGGATTTTTGAAAAAGTTTGCACAAATGCGCTTGCTTCAACCAAACGGTTTCATCTTCCAGCCGAACATCAATTTTGATATTGCCGTCTTGATTATGATATATGACTATCTCGCCTTTATTTCCTTGAACATTCATGTTTCAGATAGTTTTCCCTTTTGTTGTGAAAAGTGCCGACCTTTACGCCCTTTATCCTTACAATTATTCAACATAGCCTGCCCAGTTAAATTGACTTTGTTTTTATTTAACCGGGGTCAACTACGTTCTTCAGTTCAATTACCACATCAACTTATAAACTAATGTACCGCAAGTCCATGAACAGGTATTATAACTCAAACTCTGCATCGTAAAATTTTGTCTTAACCTTCTTTGACTCAAAGGCGCCAATATCTTCCAGGAAATCTATATAGCCTTCCAAATCCTGCTCTTTCTCCAAAGGCTTTTTTCTTATAGCAGCGAAGTCCTTTTCGGATAACAGAAGATCGGCATCAAGATTAATATCCTTATTTTTTTTGCTTTTCTCCGATGATGTCATAATATCTCTCCATCTGGCCGTATTTCTCAAAGTACTTTTGGACTTCCTGTAGGTTTATCTCCGGCAAGCTGAGCAACTCTTTTATATCAGCCATTTCCCTTAAGGCTCGATCCGGATCGTTTTTCATTGCAAAGACTTTCAAAGCCACAATGTGTTCCGGCCTAACTACCGGCACGGTTAGGTTTTTAAAAAGCAAAATCTTCACAGCTTCTTTAAAAATGCTTTCCGCTGTGTCCCCTTTCACATAAACAAAATCGATACTACCCATACCTGATAAGGGATGCAAGTGATTGGAATATCCAGTAGAGCTATAAAGGGTTTCAAATCCCAGAGATTCTAAATTTACAATTATTTTTTTCTGGTCCTTCTGTCTGACTATAAAGTCAACGTCCTGAGTGGCCCTCGTATATCCATAAGCCTTTAGGGCAAAAGCGCCTATCAGCGCATAATCAATTCTTTCCCGTTCAAAAAAATCTATTAAAAGTTGAAAAGTTTTCTTAAACTTCATTCAACTACCTCTTTTGCCTTTTCATAATGCTTCACCAAAGATTGATTTGACCTTTTGAACCCTATCCATATTTTTCAGTATATTACATGGTACAGTGTTTATAGAATTCCTGCTTATATTCTGGATATCTTGACTCAATGTTAAAATCATTTATTTCATCAAAAAATATTTTCTGTTCCATATTCCATGAGATATTTGTTTTTTCCGCCATCAGCCAATCCTTTGCTCGAACGGGTTATTTGTTTTTCAATGGATATTCCCATGGGTTTCCTTCTTGACGATACAAACTTATAAACTGAGCTACGTCTCCTAATCCCTTATGTGCGTTGCACGCAGACAGGGATTGAGTTGAATTGCGCAAAACTGTCATGGGTTTTTATCTGCTCAATCAGCTTTTTCATTTTCGCCTTCCACGATTTTGATCTCTTCCGGGGTAAAGCCGTTTAGTTTATAGACAATCTGCATCATTTATGACAGCGCATAAACAGGCATTTCATCCCATGTTTTATTTAAAAGAGTCCGGCCGTTTTTTTTTTTACGCACACCGCCCCACTGTTTAAAAAAGAACGGAACATTGTATTTTACGCATTGTCTTTTTATTTCAAGTACCCATTCTTCCTTCATTGGTCTTGCTCCAGGACCGGATTCTCCGCCAACAATAACCCAATCTATTCCTTTTAGATTAACTTTTCCAATATTTCCGATTAGTGGCTCAAATGATAAAAATTTTACGTTTGCTTTTGCTTTTCGTAAATCGTCTATTCTGAATTTATAATCTGCATTTTCAACAGTTACTCCCATCCAGATATGTTTTGACCATGGGATTTCCGAATTCAGCTCAAGCATTCTCTCGGATCGTTTGGTTAATATTTGGTATAAGTGCCAGTCTGCTTTATTCATTACATCAAACAATTTAAGAATAAATGCTTTCTGAACTGATTCGTGAAAAATGTCACTCATGGAATTTACGAAGATGGTTTGAGGTTTTTTCCATTTCAATGGCAGCTCGGTTGTATGTGGGTGAGCAGTTACTTTAAAGCCGTTACGATAATTTGCTTGCCCCATTGCTTTTAATCTTTTAGCCATTCTTTCGGCATAGCAGTTTTTACATCCCGGGCTTATTTTAGAACAGCCCGTAATGGGGTTCCACGTGGATTCTGTCCATTCAATAGATGAGTTTTTTGACATTATCGCCTCTTTAAAATATCCTGTGCA
>JAIVWD010000136.1:0-1795 GCA_049190315.1 Deltaproteobacteria bacterium
ATGTTTTGCCCCGCTCTTTACTTAAAGGAGAAATATTATAGTAAAATGATGCCTATTGTAAATGTATTAGGGTGGTTATAGCGATTTTTAGGCTTATGACCTGTAAACTGTGGAATTAAATCTTACTTGTTTTTACCCAGAAAGGACGGTATGGACGATAAGGACGGTGTTTTTATGATTTATTTAAAAAGAACTGTGTTTGACTGAAAAAGATATGTTCGACAGAACACGGTATGAACGGTCGCGACTAACTTGCGCCGGTCTTGATAGTACGATGAATTTTCGACCAATCGATCTGCACGCAGCACGAATGCCCTGGATGTCAGGGTTATTGCCATGCTTGTACGTGCCAATCGCCGCACGAGACAGCAGTGCTATTGAGATATACGTTGGGAAAATTCACGCGCAACTATCACCACGATCGCAGCGCAAAGCATTGCTTGTTGAGGCACATAAACCCGAGAAACCTGATGACCGTTTATCCATCTGGAGCCTACCTACAGCGGCGGTTCTTCATTACCCGCGGCAAGTATGGGTTCATGCCGACTATAGTGGTTACCGGCGGGCATACATCCGGGCTTTTCCAGATGCCGATCTAACAGATTTCGTCATAGACCATGTGATGAATCGGCGAGTAGCTCGTCTGAAGGGTTTCAAGTACCTACGAGTCGTACCTGTTACAAGAGCTGTGAATTCAAGCCATGGAGGTTTATCTGAGAGATGGGCCATAGAATACCACAGCTCACCGAGGATGGTTAAACTCAACAAGGCATCCCAAGCAGTCGTGCAGTATGCAGACCTGTCTGATATCGTTAAAATGATAAACATGGAGGGCGGCGGTTCGCTTATGGAAATCGTGAATGCAGCCCAGAAGTTCGTGGATTTGCCGGATACAAAGTGATCAATAAGGGTTGCGGAGCGTTCCGAATCTTTACTCCTGGAACACGCCATCGAACAATCTGCTGGTAGGGACGCGCAAACTGCAGCACGCCCCACAGCATTACGTTGGGCGTAAAGCGTGGGTAAGATAATCACCACATATTTCAACGAAACGTTTTGTGTGATACACTACAACTCTTTAACTTTATTACAGGGAAAAGCTTATGAACAGTAAAATGACATTGATTTATTGGAAAGGTGAAAAGTTCTGGCTTGGTAAATTTCTTGAGCATCCTGAAATAATGACGCAAGGTGAAACCCTTGAAGAACTGGAAGAGAATATCAAGGATGCTTATCTAATGATGGCAATGGAGGATGTACCCCAAGAACACAAATTGAAAAAAATAGCGATATGAAACGCAAACAATTCGTTAGTCAGCTTGTTCGTGACGGATGCAAGTTGCTCCGACCAGGCGCCAAACACGACATTTATGTAAATCCCCATACAGGACAGAAACAGCCAGTGCCACGCCATACGGAAATCGATAACGCTTTGGCAAAACACATCAGAAAGTATTTAGGCTTGCAATAACGATTTGCATGCACAAGATGATTGGGGCCGTGTCTTGATTAGTGCATTAAGATGAAGGCTTGAACCTTATATGCGGTTAAACTAAAAAAGGGTTAGCCGAACTGCGACTAACCCTATACCAAGGAAATTAGCTAAAGGAGTGCCGAGGGACAGAATCGAACTGCCGACACGCGGATTTTCAGTCCACTGCTCTACCGACTGAGCTACCTCGGCCTGATTAAGGACTTGTCCTATTAGAAGCCCTGATTTTTGTCAAGATTTTTTTAAACCCATGTCGCCAAAAATGTACTGAAGTATTGTGCATGCAGCAACTGCTGCTGTCTC
>JAIVWD010000136.1:1804-8624 GCA_049190315.1 Deltaproteobacteria bacterium
GGCTTGCAATAACGATTTGCATGCACAAAACGCCCAATCGGGTAAGGGGGAGTTTTTCTCTCCCCCCTTACCACAACACCACGGCTTGCGGGTCCGCACCGGGCGTTTCACAAAGCTTATCGGGCCGTAGCCGGATAATGAATATTAACCCAAAGTTCCTTAATGGAGATTAACCCCCGTTTCTTCAAACACTGATTCGTCATGCCGGCCTGTGTCGCCAATGTACGAGCCAGACGCCACGGGCCCTTCCGGCTCATTCCAACTGAGATGGCGGCTTTAAGTGAAACGCCGATACTTAAAAGGTTTCTCACCTTTGTCCGGCAAAGGCGCCATTGTTTTCCAATAGCACATAGGGATATAACGTACTCAACTATTAAACTTGATTCTTGTCTGGGGGTAGGGAACTTGCAATCTGAGCTCTCACAAGCCAAAAATAACTTGACTTATAACGTTATGCGTTATATATTTAATATTATGATAGAAAGCTTCAAGTGTAGTGAAACTGAAAAGATATTTCATCGGCAGTTTTCCAAAAAGCTGCCTCACAATATTCAGAAGATTGCATTTAGAAAGCTCAGGATGCTGAATCGGAGTTCTACAATCCAAGACCTTAGAATCCCTCCTGCTAACAAGCTTGAAGCTCTGTCCGGGAATAGAAAAGGACAACATAGCATTCGCATTAACGATCAATGGCGAATCTGTTTCAAATGGCAAAACGGGAATGCATACAATGTTGAGATTGTTGATTATCATTGAGGTGACAAAATGAAAGTAAAGAAGATTCCCCCAATTCATCCTGGCGAAATTCTGTTTGAGGAATTCCTCAAACCGATGAACATAAGCCAAAATCAGCTTGGCAGAGGCCTTGGAGTCTCTCCGCGCCGTATCAATGAAATAGTCCATGGTAAAAGGAGCATAACCGTGGATACGGCTCTTCGTCTTGCGACCTATTTAGGCAATTCTCCATCATTCTGGCTTGGGCTTCAAATGGATTACGATCTTGATGTGGCAGAAGATACTCTCTCATCGAAAATCAAAAAGGAAGTCCAAAATCTGGCTGCTGCATAGCACTGGCTAATCTGGATTCCCCTGGAACCCTGCATCATAGTTTAAAGATTGATGAATTCGTAAAAGGTCGAAATTTGGAATGACTTGCCATGCTGGTTAGGACTTTTTATCTTTCAGTCTTTTTTCAATAACGCAATATACACCTTTTCCACTCATGGCAGGTGCAAAGCATTTGCTGTCGGAAAGGCAGTTTGCCTTGTCTTGAAGACCGGATTTCCAGCGGTTAATTAAATCAGGTTCTCTTATGAATGGCCTGCTCATGGAAATATAGTCCGCAATATTATTGTCAACTATATCGTTTGCAACTTCAAAGGACCTGATTCCACCCACAAGAATCAGCGGTATGTCAATACTCTCCTTAAAAGCACGTGCTGCATCTTTAAAGTAGGCTTCATCATCTTCGGATGATATACCTCTTCTTATAGGACTTAGCTTCCCTGAAACAGCAGTTCCACCGCTGATTTCTATTGCATCTATCCCCTCTTCTTTAAGCATTGCCCCTGCTTTTATTGATTCTTCGAGTTCCAGGCCGCCTTCCAGAAAATCCCTTGAATTCATTTTTATAAGCACCGGATAGTTGTTACCAACTTGCTTTCTTATATTTCTTAATATCTCAATAAGGATATATGCCCTGTTTTCTATGCTGCCTCCATATTGATCTTTCCTTTTATTGAAAGCAGGTGAAAGAAACTGGTTTAAGAGGTAACCGTGAGCTGCATGAATCTGGACACCATCAAAACCTGCGCTTTTCCCTCGCAGAGCAGCCTGACCAAATGCTTCAACTAAATCCTCAATATCATTTAAATCCATTTCCTTTGAAAGATATTTAGCAAAACCGCTCAAGGCTGTTGGAGCAACAGGTGTTTCTCCTGTTAGCTTGGAATTTGCAAACATGCCGGCATGCGCAAGCTGAACTACGATTTTTCCGCCTTTTTCATGGACAGCATCTGTCATCTCTTGCAGGCCGGGAATAAGCTCGTCTTTGTAAATACCTAACTGCCATGGACTTGCCTGGCCTCTTTTACTAACATAGGCATGTCCGGTAATAATCAAACCAACCCCTCCCTCTGCAAGCTTAACCATCAATTCAACAAGCTTTGGCGTACATGATCCATCATCTCCTGCCATACCCGCCCAGGTTGCTGAACGAACAAATCTGTTCTTAATGGTCATTCCATTAATTTCCGTAGCTTCAAACAGTATAGACACAGCAACCTCCCTGTATAAAAATACTTAGGTGGATAGACTGAAGGCTGAAGGCTGTGCGCAAGCTTCAGGTATGATCGAATTCAAAACAGGAAACTGTTTGAACGCATTAGAGATCGTTAAGAAAGAACCTTGCAGGATCTTGTTCATTCTTTATTAATGGCTTGTTGAACTGTTACTATTGTTTTCATTCGAGGCGAGTTCTTTCTTTACGATATCTTATGCGTGAGTTTTTCATGGTTTGAATTTGATTATACCTGAAGCTCCATGACAGCCTTCCACCTTCAGCCTTCAGCCTTCCACCTTCAGCCTGTTCTCACAACCTCCAATATGTAATACCAAGTTTATTTGCTTCAGCAATGCTGAAGGCGCCCTTTAAATCCATTACAAGCGGCACCCCATTTGTACACAAACCGGCAATTTTCGGAAGACCAAGCTCCCTGTATGGTTTATGAACAACAGCCACAATAACTCCATCAACCCCTGTAAGCCCTTGAATATCCTGCTGCAGTTCAAGATTGTAATACATTCTGGCTTCGTTTGCTTCCGCCAGCGGATCATGTATATAAACTTCTATCCCATAATCCTTAAGCTCGTTTATGATTGTAATTACCTTTGTATTTCTCAAATCAGGCACATCTTCCTTAAAGGTGAGCCCCAGTATCGCAATTTTTGCACCACGCACCTGCTTGCCCGCTTTAATAAGCAACTTTACGGCCTGTTCTGCAACATATTTACTCATACTATCATTAATTCTTCTGCCCGCTAATATCATTTCAGGACGGTATCCTAAAGATTCGGCCTTGAAAGTCAAATAATATGGATCAACCCCTATACAGTGTCCACCAACCAGGCCTGGCCTGAAAGGAAGGAAATTCCATTTTGTTCCTGCAGCTTCAAGTACTTCTAAAGTATCTATTCCAATTTTATTAAAAATCATGGAAAGTTCATTCATAAGTGCTATGTTTAAATCTCTCTGCGTATTCTCAATAACCTTGGCTGCTTCTGCTACTTTTATGGAAGAAACCCTGTGGATTCCCGCCTTAACAACCATGCCATAGACTTCAGATAAAAGATCCGCTGTTTCTTCATCAGAGCCTGAAACCACTTTAACTATACTTTCAAGACTATGCTCTTTGTCGCCGGGATTTATTCTTTCCGGAGAATAACCAACTGTAAAATCTCTCCCCAGTATAAACCCTGATCCCCGCTCCAGGATGGGGACACAGACTTCTTCCGTTGCGCCGGGATAAACCGTGGATTCAAACACAATGCATGATCCTTTAACCATATTTTCCCCAACTTCTTTTGAAGCTCCAATCAAAGGCCCTAAATCGGGAATTCTATGCTCGTCAATCGGTGTAGGCACGGCAACAATAATCAGGCTGCATGAGGACAGAATTTTTGGATCGCTGGTGAAAAATATTTCAGCTTTACTCAAATCTTCTTCAGAGACCTCCAGTGTTCGGTCATAGCCTGTTTCAAGCTCTTTAATCCTATCAGCCTTCAGATCATAGCCAACTACTTCAAAGTGTTTTGAAAGATGAACAGCCAGGGGAAGCCCGACATATCCCAGACCAACAACAACGACTTTACTCTTACGTGAAATCAAAGATTCAAATGTTACCATATCTTATTCTCCATTAAATTAAGTGCCTAAAGTGAGCTAAAGTGCCTAAAATGCCTAAAGTTGTGGTACGCCTTCGGCGTGCTAATTGATAATCCAGAGTTGCAGGAGTTACTCCTCCTTTGCGCATTGACGACTGAAGGAATCTATATAAAATGGCAGAATTCCTTAACTTTAGGCACTTTAATATACTTTAGGCATTTTAGGCACTATCTTTTCTATTTTAGGCACTTTTTACTCATCTATCTTATCCTACCGAATTCATTAAGCAAAAAATGAAAATTCCTATACTATCAAGTTTTATGCTACAAAAGTTCTTTTTTCTCTTTTTCTGTCAGATAACGCCAGCTCCCTTCAGCCAGATTTCCAAGTTTTATATTTGAAATCCTTATTCTCTTAAGCCGAACAACATTATTCCCCATCTTCCTGACCATACGTCTTATCTGCTTGTTTTTACCTTCTTTAAGTATGATGTAAAAAACACGTGAAGAAATTCTTTTAACATCAGCGGGTCTGGTTTTCGTACCCATCATAGGCAGACCTTTGGCCATCTTTTGAAGAGCGCCATCTGAAATCGGCTTAAATACAGCAACCTCATATTCTTTTTCATGATCAAAAGAAGGATGCGAAAGCCTGTGATGAAGCTCACCATCATTTGTAAGAAGCAGAAGGCCGGTAGAATCCTTGTCAAGCCTGCCTACAGGATATACACGATCTTGAATATTTATTAGATCAAGTACTATCTTATCGCCTTTCTGGCTGCAACTTGTAACATAACCTCCTGGCTTGTTCAGGGCTATATAAATAAGATCATGCTTTGCTTCAACAGGCTTCCCGTTTACCTGGACACGGTCTGTTTCCGGATCAATTTTTGACCCTAATACGGAAACCACCTCGCCATTAACCTTGACATGCCCATCCTTAATATATTCTTCTGCCTTTCTTCTTGAGCAAAATCCGGCAGATGAAAGAAATTTTTGAAGTCGCATCATACGGGTTAGCGCACCTTCGGTACAGACATAAGTGCCTAAAGTGAGCTAAAGTGAGCTAAAATGCCTAAAGTTAAGGAATGCACCTTCGGTGCTGCCAATTGTATATAAATTAATGAAGCGAAGCGCCTCCTTAACTTTAGGCACTTTAATATACTTTAGCTCACTTTAGGCACTTTTTATGATCTATAGTCAGCATTAATCTTAACATACTCAATAGAAAAATCGCAGGTAAATACAGATGCGCACCCTTTGCCCATGTTCAAGTCAATAGATATGCTTAGCTCAGGCTTCATAAGAACCTTGGTCGCTTCAGCTTCAACAGCCTTCCCGCATCCCATACCGTTTTTTACCATCAAAACATCATCAAAAAATATATTTATCTTACCCTGGTCAAGAGGAACCTTCGCCCTTCCCGCTGCAGCAATAATTCTTCCCCAGTTGGCATCCTCACCAAAAAGCGCTGTTTTAACAAGGTTTGAATTTGCAACAGTATCGGCTATTTTATGCGCATCATTATCCGATAAAGCACCCTTAACACATATCTCGACAAATTTTGTTGCCCCTTCGCCATCTCTAACTATCTGCTTTGCAAGATCGATAAGCACATCATCCAGTAAATTCTGGAAATAATCCATATGTTCAGAGCTTTTAATAACTGCACCTGAAAAACCATTTGCCATGATAATAACTGTATCGTTAGTGCTTGTATCACCATCTACGGTTATTCGGTTAAAAGATCGCTGAGCAGCTTTATTAAGAAGATTCTTAAGCAATTCATGGTCTGCATCAATATCGGTGCAGATAAAACATAACATGGTTGCCATGTCAGGACATATCATCCCGGAACCCTTAGTAACGCCGATTACTGTAAAGGTTTTACCGTCTATTTTACCCTGCCTTGACACACTCTTTGGGACAGTATCTGTCGTCATTATCGCTCTTGCAAGATCATAAACTCCTTCGGGTCTCAAAGAATCGATAAGGCCGGGAATCGCTTGCTGTATCTTATCAACCGGCAATGGCTCTCCTATAACTCCTGTTGAACACACAAGAACCAGGTCTTCAGGAATTCCGAGGCCTGAGGCCGCAGATCTTGCCATGGTTTTTGCATCATCCAATCCTTTATCGCCTGTACAGCAGTTAGCGTTTCCGCTGTTGACTATTACTGCCTGACTAATACCGGATTTAATTCGCTCCATATCAAGTAATACCGGCGCAGCCTTAATCTTATTGCTGGTAAAAACCCCTGCAACTTTTGCAGGAATCTTTGAAAAAATAATGGCTAAATCCTTTTCACCAGCCTTTTTAAGGCCGGAAGCTACTCCTGCGGCCATAAATCCCGGACATATTAAATTTTCCATATATAAAATTCCTGTAACAATGTAGGTCTTTCAAAGAGACTTTTTCGACAGGATTAACAGGATATTCAGGATTAAAATATCAAAACTCATCCTGTAAATCCTCATCAAAATCCCTTACTTTGCGTTTGATTTCAACTTTCCCTTCACCCCGACCCCTGATCCCTGCTTTATAATAAACGCAAATTAGCTCTTTTGACAATATATATTTCGGCGACTATTTAGGTAGATAGACTGAAGGTTGAAGGCTGAAGTATATCAATCATCTCGCAATGCTCGAATTAAGCCATTCAAAACCTTTTGCACAAAAAACCTAAGCGCTGCCCCGATCAATAGCGTGTTAAGCTGAAGCTCCCTTCCACCTTCAGCCTTCAGTCTTCAGCCTATCCACCTGTTTCGCTGTTTGACTTCAATAGAGTTTTAATGTAATTTGATATTATTAGGGCTCGGTAAAAAACAACTTGGCATTTTTGCATCCCGACTTCACCATATCTTTAACCGATCTTCAATCGCAAAAGTCCTCGAAATAGCTCGCTATTCCTGCGGTTTTGCTCAATCAGATCGATTAA
>JAIVWD010000137.1:0-8583 GCA_049190315.1 Deltaproteobacteria bacterium
TTTACTTCTTGCGTAACTTCTCAATAAGTTCTGGCACCAAACGTCATTCCCGTGAAAACGGGAATCCAGAAAATCCGAAAAAGCACTGGATTCCCGCCTTCGCGAGAATGACAATAAAAATTTTTAAAAAGTTGCCAGAACTTATTGAGAAGTTACCTTCTTGCATTGTAACACTTTAGCACTTTTAAATATTATTTTTGTACAGGATTTAAATTATCGAAACTTTTCCTGTTAATCAAAAACTTACAAACTCATTTTTATGTAACATTTAGCTTGAAACAAACCAGCTATGGGCGAGCTTCATGTCTGATACATTCAAAACAGGGAACTGTTACTAGTGTTATGTCATCTATGTAATGTCGCAAAGATAGCCGTCATTCCCGCGGAAGCTTGTAAGTTTCTGTTAAATAAAATCTTGTTTATCCTGTTATCCTGTCAGATTTTTTTCATAACGCTAAATTGTTACGAAAATAGATTATCATGAACAAAAAAGACTTTCCAGTAATTCCCTCGGACAGGGCAGATGATCTTCATAATCTTGAAATAGCCGGCTCATCTGACCTCGTACTATTTATGGCCGGCAATCAATTCATGGCAATGCAGGAAATTATCTCTGCATTTCAACAACAATATCCTGAAGTTAAAAAAATCTTCTATGAAACCCTTCCACCGGGCCTTGAACTAAAGCAAATTCTGTCCGGAGGCGCCCTGTTCAGGGACAAAACATTAGATATTTATCCGGATATTTATACCTCGGTTAATGAAAACGCCATGAAGATTCTTGAACGTTCAGGCCATATTAATAATGACGAATATTGTCTTTATCTGCATAACAGGCTGACCCTGATGGTGCAAGAGGGCAATCCTGTAAATATAAATTCAGTCGTAAACATGGGAAGAGATGATGTACGCATCTCACAACCGAACCCTGAAAATGAGGATATTGCCTTTCATATCATGGACATGTACAGGCAGGCGGGCGGAGATAGCCTTGTACACCGGATTATGGAAGAAAAACGAGCTGAAGGCACAACAATATTAACCATTGTGCATCACAGAGAAACACCGCTTCGCATTTCAAGAAAAACAGTAGATATAGGGCCTGTATGGAACACAGAAGTAATTCATGCAAGGTCATGCGGACTTGCGTTTGATGTTGTTGAGCCCGGCGAGAACTTAGATCAGCGAGATAAGATTAATTACTATGTGTGCAAATTATCAAATGCTCCACACCGCGAAAATGCCCAGAAATTTATAGACTTTATAACATCATCAGCTCAACAGATTTATAAAAAATACGGTTTCCTGCCCCATTTCAATTAGCGCCCTTCGGGCGAGCCGCTAAAGGAAAAAATCATGTCATTAGTAACTGCGGACAATTTAGAAAAGACTTACCAGATCGGTGAAATTACAGTTAAGGCCATTCGCGGTGTAAATTTCAGTATCGAACCGGCGTCCTTTGTTTCATTTGTCGGGCCCTCCGGCAGCGGTAAAAGCACACTGCTCAATATGATTGGCTGCCTCGATCCGCCGACCGGCGGCTCTTTACATGTTGCGGACCAGGATATAGCCCTCCTGAACCGTAAGCAGGCTGCGCGCTTCAGGGGCGAACATATCGGTTTCGTGTTCCAGGACTTTAACCTGATTCCGGTGTTGACGGTCTTTGAGAACGTGGAATATCCGTTACTCATGGTGCAAAACTGGCCGGAACAAAAGCGCAAAAAACAGGTAAACGATCTTCTCGAAGCCGTTGGTATGGGGGATCAGGCTATCAAATATCCAAGCCAGATATCGGGTGGTCAGAAACAGCGGACAGCGGTTGCCCGTGCCCTGGTAACCAATGCCAAATTAGTGCTGGCCGATGAGCCGACTGCTAACTTAGACGGGGAAACGGCAAGCCGGATTATCAATCTCATGAAAAAGATGCGCGATGAATTAGACACCACATTTATTTTTTCCACCCATGACCCCAGGGTGATGCGAAATGCAGAAATAATTTTTACACTTGAAGACGGCAGGCTTCTACAAAACAACAACGGAGGGGCTCATGTTTAATATTATTAAAATTGCGGCCCGAAATCTTCGCCGGTATCAGCGGCGAACAATACTGACATCTGCGCTGATCACTCTGGGTGTGGTGGCGGTACTGCTTTATATTTCCGTAACAGGATCTTTTAAGGATATGATGGTCGGCCAGATCACAGACTCCATGATCGGCCATTTGCAGATTCATCGCAGAGGTTATCTGGCATCCATTGACAACCTGCCGCTCAATCGTAACCTTAATGAACATCAGGTTGCAAAGGTAAAAAAGATTTTAAGCAATGTAGATGCTGTTGAATCTTTTTCTATGCGTATTAAACTTGGGGCCATGTTCAGCAATTTTACTGAAACCACCAACATCAGGCTCAATGCCGTCATCCCTGAACAAGAAGTCAAGACCGTTCCCTTGCTTCCGGACCGTATCATTGAAGGACAAAAGAAAGATGTTTTGCTGCAAAAAGGCGAAATTCTCATTCCCGAACTGATTTCAAAGGGCATGAAGGTGAAGGTTGGTGACAGCATTGTACTGGTGGCCAATAACAAGGACGGCTCGGTCAATGGAAAGACTTTCACTGTCAGTGGTGTACTTGAAGGCATTTCCGGCCCCGGTGGCCGGGATGGGGTTATTCATCTGGATGATGCCAGGGAGTTGCTGCGCATCGATGGCGTTGAAATCAGTGAAATAGCAATCCGGCTTAAAAGCATGGATGATCTTCCCCCGGTTTTTTCCAGGCTCAAGGCTGAGATTGCTTCCATTAAAGATAAGCAGGATAAGCCGGTATTTGAATTGCACACCTGGGAAAAGCTGACACCGTTTTACAATATCGCAAAAATGATTGACCTTATGACCTTTTTCATTAAAGTCATGCTTGTATCCATTGTTCTGGTCAGCATAATGAATGTGATGATCATGGCTGTGTACGAGCGGATCAATGAAATCGGCACCATTTCCGCCATTGGTACATTGCCCGGCAAAATTATGGCCCTGTTCGTGACCGAGGGCTTTCTGCTTGGCGTGCTTGGAACAGTTGTCGGAACAATTATCAGCCTGATCAGCATTGCCGCCGTAAATGCCGCTGAAATAACCTTTAACTTCGGACGGCAATCCGACCTGTTGTTAGCGCCTGTCATCGGACATGGGGATGTAATTACCATTGGGTTGATTGTTATCGGCATCTCCGTATTAGCCAGCCTGCAACCGGCTTTTAAGGCTGCAAGAATGGACCCTATAACCGCCTTACGGCATGTATAACAGTTTACGGTTAACAGTTCACAGTTGATCAAAACGTATCCGCCAAAGGCTGACAAGAAGCCAGAGATTCAGTTCTGCCATCGGCAGGCAAGTGTGAGAACTAAAGTTTATATTTTATGTGAGGTTACGGTGTTTTCTGACTTCATCGCTCTTTAACCGTGAACCGTAAACCGACAACTGTGAACGGTTACATATGGAGGAACCCATGATAACCAGAAGGATACAATTCATTATTGTCAATTCGGTTTTGTTGCTTTTCTTTGGTCTTACCATAAGCGCTTCTGCTGATTCAATGAAAATTGCCGTGGCTACCACTGGCCCGGAAAAGACAGCGGCCATAAGCCAACAGGCCGCACGATCCCCCTTTTTCCTTTTTTTCGATGGCAAGGGTAATTTTCTTGAGGCCGTAGAGAACCCATCAAAAGATCTACCTGGTGGCGCAGGCCAAAGCGCTGCTTCACTCATTGCAAAAAAAGGAGCAACGCTCATTATTGCTGGTAATATCGGAGATAAAATGAAACAGGCTTTGAGGGAGTATCAGATTGAATATACAAAAAAAACTGGAGTTGCTTATGATGTGGTTCAAACAATTATTCAAAATAAATAGCAATGTCATCTTTCTGCTGGTTGTTTTTTTGTGCTTACTCGTGACCGGAACGGCAGCAGCCCTCGATGGCAATGAAATCCTGCTTCAGGTGGATCGTAACCTTCAGCCTGAATCCTATGAAATGTACCGCAAGCTCATCAACGTCGAACCGGACGGCAGTAAAAAGGAGTATGTTCTATACACGGTAAAAAAAGGGCAGGACAGGATGGTCGCTCTGTTTTTGTCCCCTGCCAGTGAGAAAGGGAGGTCAACCCTCCGGCTGGGCGACAACATGTGGCTTTATATTCCCAGCGTGGGGAGACCGCTGCGCATCACGAGCCTGCAGTCGGTGATAGGAGGTGTTTTTAACAATTCCGACATATTGCGTCTTGATTACAGCGCAGAATATGATGCTGTCATTCTTGAAGAAACAGCGGATAAATATGTTCTCAATTGCAAAGCTAAAACATCATCAATCGCCTATGACAGCTTAAAGATGGAGGTGGATAAAAAAACCATGGTGCCTGTTACCATTGGATGTTATGCCGCCAGCGGTATGTTGATCAAAACCCTTTATTATAAAAATATTAAAGACTTCGGCGATGATCTTTTACGGCCATCGGTTCTTGAGACCGATAGTCCTCTGTATAAAGGATATAAATCCATAATGATTTACGCCAGGATCAATAAGAAAAAACTTGCAGATGAGGTGTTTACTCTGAATTATCTGCCCAGAGTCGATGAATTGAGATGAGAGTCAATTGTAACCGGGCATTACCCGTGCTTTTATTTTTCCTTTCTATTATTATCCTGTTTTTTTCCTCTTTGGCTGTTACTGCCGGAGAGGACTACAGTTTTGACATTGAGGAGTTTGAACCCAGAGATTTTGAATGGGGCGGATATGCAGAGGGCAGATGGGAGCATATTGATTTTAATACTGATGGCGCATTCTATAAGCTGAATCAATACAAAGACCGCCATAGCACTCTTGACCGTTTAACCGGTACCATGCAGTTGGAAGCCCTTTATAAAAAGGGTATCTGGGCATTCAACTCTGTGTTGTATGCCAAAGCCAGTCAGGACGATATGGGCTGGTCGGATACTGCGGATGTTTTTGAGGCCAGCCTGAGTCTCAAACCAGCGCCGTTTGTCACAGTTGATCTGGGAAAAAAGATTTTTAAGTGGGGCACGGGATATGCCTGGAATCCGG
This sequence comes from Deltaproteobacteria bacterium, assembly GCA_049190315.1. Lineage (GTDB taxonomy): Bacteria > Desulfobacterota > Desulfobacteria > Desulfobacterales > ETH-SRB1 > B13-G4. The sequence goes on from JAIVWD010000137.1 coordinate 5,092, forward strand.
TAGGGTTTATTGATCGGCCCAAAGATCCCAACGACCCTGAAGAGGCATTGGAAGGATATATCGGTGCCGGTCTTGATCTGATAAAAAGTTTTGGAGGAGCACTGCAGACGGTTGCTCTGACCACTGTGGTCCTGCCGGTATGGCAGGATATTAATGAAGATTTCGGAGAGACGAATAATGTGAACCTTGCTGCCAAACTTTATTTGCTTTATCGGGATACGGATATCGATTTTTTGATATTCAACGGCAACAGCCGCTCGACCCGATATGGCATTGATTTTTCAAAAAACCTGGCCACAAATTTTGAGGTTCACGGAGAATTCGCCTATCTTACTAAAATTAAGCAGACTTATCTTTCTAAAACAGGCACAATAATTAAACGCGAACGTTCCGTTAAAAAATACCTGCTGGGACTGCGTTATCTGAGCGAAAACGAACTCACCACCATTATTGAATTTTATCACAACGGCAACGGTTTCTCAGAAACAGAACTGGACAGTTTCTACCAACTCGTTGACGATGCGGAGATCCAGTTTCTCAGCAGCGGAAACAATACCCTTTTTCAAATTGCTGAAAATATCTCTCAAAAGGGTTATGGAAGCCCCCAGGCAGGTCGCAATTATCTTTACCTCAAAATTAATCAGAAAGATCCTTTTGATATCCTCTACTTCACCCCGGGATTGATCGCCATCCTTAACCTTGACGACCACAGCTATTCCGTCACCCCTGAAATGCTGTATACCGGTTTTACCAACTGGGAACTTCGGCTGCGTTTCACTTTTTTAAACGGCGGCAATTTCACCGAGTTCAAGGAAAAACAAAACGAAAACAAACTCGAGTTCCGTGTCCGGTATCATTTTTAAGGGGAAGCGTCTGCAAGGGGCAGTCTGCCCTGTTGGCATACTGCCCCTGAGCCGGAGGTTAGCCCTAAATAATACGAAATGAAGAACCACATAAATCAGCTTTACAATTATTTGCCTTGCTGCTAAAATGATTTTATGGGAAGAGAAAAAAAGGCAAAAACAAAACTCAAAAAGGTTGTGTCGGAGCAATTCCCAGTCAACCCCAAAAGAGGTGGCGGGATTCTTAAAATTGAAGCATGGGAAAACGAGAAAGGAAAAATTGTTAAATACAGCATGGCGTATATAAACCATCTCATTTTCTCTGACGACAATGGCCGTGTTATAGGATACGACAATACCCATAATTTTCATCACAAGCATTATTTCGGTGAAATATCGGAAGTATCTGATTTTATAAGCTATGAAAATTTGGTTAATCGTTTTGAAAAAGAAATTAAGGAGTTCATAAAATGAATGTTGAACTGAAAGCAGGATCAATATCCGATTTTTTTGCTTCAGCCAAAGAGACAGCAAAAGAAATTGATGAAGGAAGGAAAGTAACAAAAAAAAATATTATTTGGGTAGACCCATTTGATTTAATGGCTATTCTTAAGCCGGAGAGAACAAAATTAGTTCAATATTTACGAAAAAAAAGAAGAGTCTTTTTCTCCGAGTTAATGTCAGAGATGAAGCGCACTCCTGTAAGCCTAAATAACGACTTGAAAATTTTATCTAAATATCAGTTAGTAAAAATATTTAAGGAGCCAAATCCAGGGCATGGAGTGCATAAGGTGATTGAGTCAACATTTGGTAACGAAAAAATAGAATTTAAGGCGGAAATATAAATTTACACCAGAAAATTAAGAGGTTACTCTGCCATTAAAAATAAAGGGCTAACAATACTGTTGCACTTGGACTCGCTGAACTGCGGCGGTTTTTTGAACCTTGTAGGCTTAGAGAAATAACTGGTTAGCCTTTATTAATCATCTTGACAAAGAGTGCTTTCTGCTGCACATTCAGATGTACACATGAGGAGGCATTATAATGAAAACTGTTACATTTACCGATTTTCGTAAAAGGGCCTCAGGTTTCATAACCGAGGTGGAACATGGTGAAACGATTGTTCTTCTGCGTCGCGGGAAGCCTGTGGCCGAAGTTATTCCGTTTTCCGATAAATTCAGGACACCTTCATGGAAGCAACCGGGTATCCGTTTGCGAATTCCAGGAAGCGATTTATCCTCCGCTATTATTGAAGAGCGTGAGACTAACAGATGAGACTCTCTGTTGATTCATCATCCCTTGCCAAAAGGTATGTCCAAGAAGATGGCAGCGAAGAAATGGACAGTTTGTTGCATCATGCATCGGAGTTAGCTCTCTGTATTATTTTAGTGCCCGAAATAATTTCTGCGCTTAACCGGCGACAGCGAGAACGAGTTTTAACAGTTACGGACTATCGGAAGGCAAAGCGGCAATTGCTGGATGATGTCCGTGACGCTACTGTTCTTCAGGTCACTCCAGCGGTAATCTCACGTTCATTAAATCTGCTGGAAAAAAATGTATTGCGAGCAATGGATGCTATACATGTTGCTTGTGCTTTGGAGTGGCAGGCAGATCTATTTGTCACCTCTGACAGAAGACAATTTGAAGCGGCCAGGAACGCGGGACTTCATACCGAATACATCGGCTAACAAAATAATATGTGGAGCAGATGCCTAAGGCTGAGGCGCTTTGGAATGATTTAGCATTTATGACACCATGTTCCTTCTTTCTCATGACATCGCTTGCCTGATCTAACAGTCTTCTTACTTTTTCATGAAAAATAAGGTCATATTCATATACGATGGGAATCAAGAAATAATATTTGGCTATCTAATATCGTTGATTTATTTCTTAACATTTAAATTGTTAGGGTATTTATGGGAGAAGCTATGGAAGCTATGGCACAACGGTTATTAGAGGCAATTAAGAAGTCACCAGCGAAGCTGTCTGGGTTAAGGGTTTTCGTAATTGGTGAGAATCACTTTTTTCGTATAATTAACGAAAAATATATGTGGACAGGGTATTCGGAAGAATTTGGATACGCTGATATAGCCAAACTAGAACGTGGGAAAATACTTGCGGCATTTGCCAAGCTGGAGTTCTTGGTGAATGAGTGTATTAATCTTCATATTCTGAGTGCTGAGTCATCAAAGTTTGGTAATTTGTCGCTTTTAGTTCGAAAACTCCCTTTTCGTCAGCGCATTGAAGCGCTAAAAGAGTTTGGATTAATTGGCGCTTCTTTTGAGAAGAAATTAAAAAAGCTTGTTACAACAAGAAATATACTTGCGCATGAGTGGGATGAAAAGGTGGCAACATTTGGCAATAAACCTTTAAAGAGTTCCGAGGTATTCGATAGTTTTCGTGCTCACTTGAAGAGTTCCTTTGAGAAGTTGGTCGCTGAGTATAAGAAACTCCAAGAAGAGACTGATTATAAGAGTTATTTGTTAAACTTGGTTGGTCAAATAGAGGCAAAAGATACCGAGAGAAAAACCCTAACAAAAAGCTCCTCGTGCCCAGCAAGCCCGAATTGTTGGGATTCTACCGGAAGGTAGATGAAATTCGATAGTGTTACCCAGTGGGTGATCGCAGGTAGCGAAAGTCCCACCTGATT
>JAIVWD010000138.1:0-8514 GCA_049190315.1 Deltaproteobacteria bacterium
ATACTCAGGCGCAAGTCCCTGCCTGCGAAGATGCATGAAGACAAGATTCTCAAGTAACGCGCCCCGATCATCCGTTATATGGAGAGACATGGCTGCCAGAACCCCTGGATCAATAACATAGACTTTCTTCGGATTCACCCGGCGGACTCTTTCCGAACGGGAGTGTATTGGCACCTGGTAGAAAAGAAAGGTGTCCGTGAGGTGGTCCATGTAGGCATATAGATTATTCTTTGTGCAGGCAACACCCTGACTCTTTAGCGAGTTGTAGAACTTGTTTACGCTGAACCGTGTTGCCGGAGCGCTTATAATATGCCTCATAAGAGCCCTGAGAGCCACGGTGTTGCTGATCGAGTGTCGTTCTACCACATCACGAAGGATCACGACATCCAGATAGTTTCGGAGCACCTCGCGCCTTAACTCATCATCAAGGGTTTGAACTTCAGGGAACCCCCCTATCTTGATATACTGGCCAATCAGATTTTGCAGCATCGCCCTTGTTTTGGAACCAAACCTCTGGCCTGATTTCAAAATAACTTTTTTAAAACTAAAAAATTCTCTGAAACTAAAAGGGAATATCTCTGTAGTGAGCGACCTGCCCCGCAAACTGGTAGCTATTTCTGTGCTGAGGAGCTTTGATGATGAACCGGTCACGCAGACCGATAGTTGTTCGCTATCCAGCACCCGTCGGACGAACTTGTCCCAGCCTTCGATACGCTGTACCTCGTCAAGGAACAAGTAACATCGCTTGCTTTTGAACTCAGGAAATTTGCGGTAGTATGTCTCCAATACAAATTGAAAGTCCTGGGCAGAAAATGGGAGTAGACGCTCATCCTCGAAGTTCAGGTAGAGCAACCGCTCTTTCTCAAGTCCCTTTTCGAGTAGTTCCTGCATTTGTTGATAACAGAACCATGTCTTGCCGGACCGCCTCATGCCGATCACAACGTTGGCTTTGCGTGGCACCCATACCATTGACTGATGGCGCGACATCAGGTCAGGCAGTGTACGTTCATGAAAGTCATCGATTAATATATCAAGGATATTTTGCATATTGTCGTGCTATCTCTTTTTGAGAGATAAATCAACATATTTTTATCTTGTTTTTCGAGAAACTTTGATTTGGCATACCAGATACTATTATATTTCTGCTCCATCGCTTAGTCTGTATTTCCGACTGTAGCATGAACGGTTCGGGAAATCCGCCATAGACCAGAAGATCCCGCACCGTTGATGGCGCCGGCATGTTCAGTTCGGCATATGTCAGCGGTAAAAGCCGGAAAAAATGATACCGCCCCTAAAGGGAATCGCCCCCATCAAAAAATACAAGCGAGTAATTTACGATAAGGATAAATAAACTCGCTTTCGTTCGGAATTGTCAATGTAAAAAACAGGGGGCAGTACGATTTTAATTTTTCAGTCGGGCAAATATTTCTGCAAACTTTTTTTCCTCCTCGATTCCCATCATAGTACGAGGGATATCAGGAGGAATATCTTTCCCTATAGCTATTCTTTTTGCTATTCCGCCAGGATTGTAAGGCAGGCATTCGCATGTGGTAATTCCTGCGCTTTTCAGGAAACGAGTTATCTGGGTTAAATTGTCGGTTGTTGCGGTAATTTTGGGCACAAGGGGCAGCCTTGGTATGATTCTGACGTTTGGCTCCTTTATAAGATCGGTAAGATTGCTCAATATCTGTTTATTACTTTTTCCGGTATATTGTTCATGTTTACGAGGATCGTACAGTTTAATATCATAATAGATGAGGTCAATATATTGTAGAAGTTTTGTTTTAAATTCATCAAGGTTAAACATCCCGGACGTCTCTATTGCAATGTGGACGTTATTCGCCTTCAATTCCTTCATGACTTCACCAACGTAATCCATATAAAGCGTTGGTTCACCGCCCGAAAAGGTTACGCCCCCTTTTGAAGTTTCATAAAAGATATGATCGCTCAGGAGTATTTCAATCAAGTTGCTGACGGAATAGTGTTTGCCGACAATCTTGAGTGCTGTTGTCGGGCACTCTTCAGCGCATTTGCCGCAGGCCGTGCACCTGTCCCGGATGATCCTGCCAGTATCTTCTAAACTTATGGCGTCCTCAGGACAAACCGCCTTGCAATCGCCGCAATTTATACAAAGTTGGGGATAAAAGGCGATTTCCCGGCCGCTCTTCATGGACTCCGGATTATGGCACCAGAGACAGGAAAGAGGGCATCCTTTCATAAATACGGTGCTTCTTATACCAGGCCCGTCATCAAGGGCAAAGTGGTGTATATCGAATATTAAGGGCTTGCGCTGGGCATGAATTAGCTTTTCATTTTCGTTCATGCCCTGCCTGCTACCATTAATTGCAGATGTTTAGCCATATAAGCAAATTTATAAAGATAGTTAAGATTGCCGTCAATAGTTACATCCTGCCTCAGAATTGAACCAAGGATGTCGGGTTTTGGTGAAAGGAGATAGTCCATAAGCGCCTTTGAATTGCGGAACGTCACGGTGATATTTGTCCTGTCTATAGCCTTTTCATAGACTTTCATTCGGTTGTCTCGAAAAACAGCAGCCACTGTAATCTTGTTATCTCTGCTCTTAAAGAGATATCTGCCGTTAAAGTTTTCGATGTTTCTTTTGAAGTCTTTATTAAGAAAGAAAACCAGGCTCATTAATTTCAGCAGCAGTTCGAGGAACTCTTCTGCAACCTCAGATTCAATGCAGTTGAGAAAACGTTTCTGCAAAGTCTTTGCCCGGATATTACGCAGCAGAATAAAATTTAAAATATTTTCCAGCATCATAACCTCCTGAACTTAGCGCACCTTCGGTGCGGACATAACTAAAGTGAGCTAAAGTGCCTAAAGTATATTAAAGTGCCTAAAGTTAAGGAATGCGCCTTCGGCGCTGCCAATTTTAACTTTTTACCATACAATTTTGCTCACTTTATTTCCGGCTGAACTTATCATCGAGCTCTGAAAATAGATAGCCCGCCAAAGGCGTACCATAACTTTAGGCATTTTAGGCACTTTAGCTCACTTTAGGCACTTTTTACTCATCTATCTTATCATACCGAATTTATTAGACAAAAAATGGAAAATCCTATACTATCAAGTTAGATTTACTCAAAAGCCAGCATAGATTTATGTTTTTCGGGAAAGGGTACAGCCTTTCCGGTTTTTATGTTGTATGCGGTCCTTGTGATAATCTCCTCTTTCATTGCTTCGTTAAGGTCCTTAAAGTACGCTGAATAGCCGGAAACTCTTACCAGCAGTTCAGGATACTTGTCAGGATTATTCCTGGCATCAATAAGATCCTCGTAAGACATAATGTTAAACTGTATATGGAGCCCGCCATAACGGAGATATGCCTCGACTGCCTGACCAAATGTCTTAATATCTTCTTCACCTTCAACAGACGGATATTTGAGGTTAAGTGCTTCGCCGCTTGCTATGCATTGGCTTTCAAGCCCTCCTACCGCTTTAAGGCATGCTGAAAGATCATTGGCTGCCTGTGATACCGGAGTAATGCCGCTGGCAAATACCTGGTATGCTTTCCTCCCGTTCGGAAGGGCTCCTGACAGTTTGCCCTGACCAGCATGGTTTGTCATGGTCCAGTAGCCTGGTCTGTACTTTCCGCCCCTGTAGTTAGTATGGCTCTGGTAGAAATCATACAGAAAGCGAATCAGATTGTGAGAATTCTTTTTTGCGACAGGGTCTTCAGTACCGTATTTCGGGGTTTTGTTGACCAGGTAGGCGTGCAGTTTTTCATAGCCCTCAAAATCGGCCTTCAGTGCCTTTAAGAGTTCATTGAAAGTACATTTCTTATCGATAAATACTGCTTTTTCGATAGCGTTCAGAGAATCTACTGTATCGGCAAATGCGATATGTGTAGCCCCCGATGAATTATAAAGAGCGCCTCCGAATATGAGGTCTTTGCCTGTTTCCATTGGGCCTTCAAAGAATGCGGAAAGGAGTGGCGACGGCAGAATCTCCTGATAAGCATGTCCTAAATATTCGTTTAGATCAATTGCCTTTCCTATAAGCCATTCTGACTGGTTTTTGAATGCCTCCCAGAACTTTTCAAAGCTATTGAATTGTGAGGGATCACCGGTTTTGGGGCCTATTTGCTCATCTCCGGTTACAGGTCTTTTTCCATTATTTAAAGCCAGTTCAAGCACAGACACAAGATTCAGCATGATGGAACTTGATGCATCGTAACTCCTTCCGGCAGAAGCCAGTTCCACGCATCCAATGACGGCATAGTCTCTTGCATGTTCAAGTTTAGTCCCCTGATTTTCAAGAACCTTAATGACTGCAACATCATTATGAATTGCCGGAACCGCTTTTGTGTTCACAATGACCTCGGCCAGTCTGTCGCGGTACTCTTCTGAATTCTTCTCGTAGTGATAGCGGGAGTTTAAGCTTGGATCCCTTGTCTTTAACAGTTCCGTGACCCGCAGCATGATATAGGTGAGGTCGTTCACGGCATCTTCGCCATTTTCGTCAATCCCGCCGACAGTCACAGCCGGCACGGTGCCTGCCCCTCCCCAAAGTTCTTCAGCCGTCTCAGGCACAAGATTGGTATTATCGTTGAGTTTCAGCCAGAAACAGCCTGCCAGTTCCATGGCTTCTTTTACAGTCAGTATCCCCTTGTCAATATCTTCCTTATAAAACTTATAGAGGATCTGGTCCAGCCTTCCAGGACTCATGGCCATATTAATGTTTTCAGCATGTATTGCCACCTGCACTATCCATATAGAGTTAATGGCCTCCCGAAAAGTCCTTGCCGGTTTTGCAGGAACGCGCTCGCACACCTCTGCTATCTTTTTAAAGTTCTCTTTCCTGGATGGGTCGTGTTCCTTTTCGGCAAGCTCGGCCGCCTTTTTGCTGAGATTCTGTGCGTACCCGATAACGCCTTGCATGGCTATCTGTACAGCCCTGTAAAACTCAAGCTTCTGCCTGTTTTCTTCAGTGAGGTTTTCGTCCTTCTTTAACTCTGCCTCCTTTAAAGCAGCCTGCTCAATGATATATTCCACTCCTTTATCAAGGGCTACCTTGTAATCAGGCACTGTGTGGGAAATACAGCCCACCTTGCTCGCAATGAAAAAGACAATGCGTTCAAGTATTCTCATGCATTCAGGATTATTGTATTTTTTTCTTGTGTACTCGATTATATTTCTCTCCATCCAGTAGGGATTAATGTTAAAGTTTAATTCGTCGGCCTCCTTTTTAGAGAGTATCAGGGGGTTCTTTTCTCTTGTACTTATGGTGTCGAGTTCAGGCCAGATAGTCATACCCGTCCATTCAGGATAGACAGGCGCGCCAAAGGGCTTGGATGTGGTTGTCCCGGCCAGAAGACTGTCATCAAAAAAGAGGGGGGCCTTGTTAGAAAGGAAATGCTTTGCAGCATTGGCGTACCTGATTTCCGCCGATTCTTTATCGGATGACATATCCCTTAAATACTCAGTGTAATATCTTGCCCGCTCGATACAGACCCTGGGTTTTTCACTTAAAAGCCCTTCCCTTAATCGTTTGAGGATGGGTAGATTATCAAGAGTATATTCCTTTAACCTGATGTCCTGTAACGTCACAGCACCCATGATTTACCCTCCTTTCAATTTATAAAATCGCTTTGTGATTTAAGAAACTCTATACAAGGCAATCATTCTATCCAGCGCAAATTCCACAGGCTGGAAGCAATTCATGAAGAACGTAAAAACGGTGTGCTATGGCCGCATCATGAAAACACTTCCAATCGCTTGTCAAAAAATCCTCCCGATAGCGATAACAATCATTGTTGTGATTCAACCGTCCGAGAGCCTTGTATTTCCAAGACCCCTTCTCATGAGAATCGTAGGTGATGTTATCTTGCAGGGGACCGCCATCAACCTTAAATGTTCCGTTTGAAATTGCTTCGAGCCAGGCCTTATGCCGATCCTCTCCTTTCTCATCCTTGAAGCTCGTAAAGCAATGTTCAATTTGATCCAGATTATCAGTATCAGGTGCATTGCTTGCGCGTTGTAAGCTGGTAGCCTCAAGATACCTCCTCATGGCGCCTAAAACATGCTCGGCAGCATCCCGAAAACATTTCCAGTTATCTCTGGAATGCTTCTCTCCCCTGCCATCTGTATAGCTCCAACTGATGTAGGGCAAGTCTGGCAGGGTGCAGGCACGGCCATGCCCTATGGGAGGAGCCACGTCATCTATGATATCATTGACTCCTGCCCTCACGCTGTCCAATATCTTTTCTATCCAACTCACTTCTTTATTGGACTTAACTTCTTTTGGATCCTCCACCTCGTTAATTTCATGAATAATCCCGGCAAATCCCTGGTGTGCCCAGGTGTCGGCATAAACATGCAAGGCAATCCCAAAAAGATGAAAGCCGTATGGCTTGCCTGCTTGACGTATTGCCTCGTCTATCATTGACTGCGCCACCGGGCTGTTAGGCTTGGCAACCAGACGGTGAATAAAAGACTTGCTTTGCGCAGCGTCCTCAACGTTCCCCGGAAGAAAATGAAAAGGCAACCATATATCAAGATTATCACTTAAATCCAAATTCTTCAAATTAAGAGCTTTATGTGCTGTGATGGTTCTTTTGAACAAGGCACCGTTTTCAAAGTGAATCAGCCCTCCATGAACAGCATCATCCACATATTGGGATGCATAGGAAAGCCTTTCGGAATCCTCCTTGCTAAAACCGGCAATTCTGGCCAAGACATAGATTGTTCCATGATGAAAGTCTATCTGCATTTGTTTTTCCTCCCAATAAACTTAATTCTAACTAGTTAATAATGTTGCAATATTATCATTATCCACATTGATGGCCTTAACAAGTTTGAAGCCAAGTTGTTTTGCTCTTTTTTGCATATTTTTAATCACTCTTTTTTTGTACTGTTCCTCATAATGACTCATACCTTGATCCACATATTTTGTTCCATGTTTCAACATACTATAAACGAGACGAGCAAGTTTGTGAGCTGTTGCCGTAACAGCACCCGGCTTCCCTAATTTTGCAGACATGCGTCGGGAATAAGCTCCAAGCGCTGTTTGACTTCGGCATAGATTTGTTGCCGCTAATCTTAAAGACGCTGCTACTTTATTTGCACATCGCTTTGTCTTGCTTGTAATGACTTTTCCGCCAGAAACTTTATTGCCAGGACTTAATCCCAACCATGAACAAAAATGTTTTGATGCTTTCCATGACTCTACGCTAAAACCAATCTCAGACAAAATTGTAAGGGCAGTGCTTTCATTTATTCCATCAATTCGTGTAAGATCTGCCCCTGCCTTTTCGTACAATAATGTCCTTACATCAAATTTAGGCTGATTTTTCCCCGCGGTTTTTCTTTTTCCTTCAAGTGGATTCTCTTTAATGTCTATCGCTGATTTAAATAACTTAAGGGTTTGCTCTATTTCATTATCACATTCGGTTATTTTGGTTTGATAGAATTCATAAAGCTCTAATGCCTGTTTTAGAGAAAACACATGCTCTGACCGATAATTCCCCTCTAATGATTTAACAATAACTTCATAACTGTTTTTACAGCGTCTATCTCGAAGTTCTGCCAATTTTTTAGGATCACGCTCTCCATCCACAATCTTGCGAATAATTGACATGCCGGTAACACCGGTTATGTCACTAATTACATTGTGTAATCGGAGGCTCATTAAACTTAAGGCTTTTTGGATGTGGAGTATATGCGATGATGCAAAACGCACTAAATTGAAACGATGACGATGTAACGATCTTAATGCACATATATCTTCTGGAGGTCTAAATGCTCCAGATAATAAACCATACGTATGAAGCTGCTGAAGCCATTGACAATCTAAAACGTCTGTCTTTCTTCCACTAACATTTTTAACATGACGAGCATCTACCAACTTGACTTCAAATCCCTCGGATTCAAGATAATCATACAATGGTATCCAGTAGATCCCGGTCGATTCCATTACAACAGTATCTATTTTGCAGGTTTTTAACCAAGTGGCTATATTGAAAAGGTCACAGGTAAAACTACTGAATGCACGAACTGATTCTTTGTCTCGACCTTCTGGAACTGCTACAAAATGGCTTTCGGAGCCGATATCAATTCCAGCAGCATTGACATTGATATGCTGTAAATGAAACGGTAAATTTGTTTTCTTTTTTAATTTGAGTTTCTTCTTGTTTTCCATTAGACTTACCCCCGTCGTTTTATTTTGAACGACGTGTTCTGGATAAGCGGTGTCGATTTTATGCAATCTCCCAAACGGGATAGCTTGAGGCTTCACCAGTGAGGTTGCCGCCACCTGCTCGGACCATGCTCCTTTGCGGGTATAAAACACCAATGGAATACCGGTCTCTAATTCAGAACACGTCGTCCATAAATGTATCATACCTTCCTCGGTTATGCTCAAGTTTATTCCTTTGGTTAATTTGCGAAGCGATGTACTAGGCTCCTTACAAACTGAGTGGGTATGGTGCCGTTGCCAAAGCCAGAGTGAACATATTTTGCTTTTTAAAAAAACTATCTAATACCTGCCCTG
>JAIVWD010000139.1:0-8480 GCA_049190315.1 Deltaproteobacteria bacterium
ACTTTTCCTGTTAATCCAAATCTAAATCCTTATACCTTGATACACACCTTATTCATGTTGTGATTATATTTTATGATTTACTGGCTAACTACAATGAGACTTGGCTTTGTTTGTGCACTTTAAATAAAATCTTGTTTATCCTGTTATCCTGTCAGACTCTTTTTCAAAAGGCTAAATTATTACAAAAATTAAAAAAGAAACAGTGAAAGGCTTGCCAATTAAAACTGAATTAAATATTGACGTTAGGCTGTTAATACCACACATATAGTATGTGTCAACAAAAAAAATTACATATATGGTATTAAGGATTAAATAATGCCCATATTGGTTTTCCCGCCACCATCCTTCCCGGCATGGGAAACTCAAATCGCCTGGTTTCCACACAGGTTGCACAGTTTTGGCTTGACCGTCCTGACATTTATCATGTATATTTCCTGCAAATTGTTGCAGATATTTCTTAGCCTGGAAATGGCTGGATATCTTAAACCTTGTAAGACTTTTTATTCGGCAAAATCGCCCTATTATTCTTTTTCGCATGCAATAATACACGAAAACAAATCGGGCTTTTAGGCCCGCTACATCAAAGTTCGGCAACAAAATACACAAAAATCAGTCAATAAATTAGCCTTGAGCATTGAATTATGAAAACCGGTTTTTTGCATATAGTTCTCAACCTGACCCCTCGTCCTGCTCTTCTGGAACAATGCAGGAACCTATGGTTCATGGTTCTTAAGGAAAAATAGGTTGACAACAACTTACGTCTTGCTTTTTTTGAATACTGTGTATTATAATAGTGTTTATTTTAACAGTATTTAGTGACATGCGCGAGGCTATCGTGAAGAGCCTGACAGACAAACAATCTAAGATTTATGAATTCATTGTCGCCTGGCAGATGAACAACGGTTACCCGCCGACACAGGCGGAAATACGTGACCACTTCGGGTTTGGCAGCCTTAATGCCGTGCGCGGTCACCTTGTGCTGATCGAAAAAAAAGGCTATGTCCGTCTGAATTGCGGGAAAGCTCGTGGAATCCAGTTAGCACTGTCATCTGCACCGGTCTTCCGGCAGCAGAAGGACTCTATCCCCTTACTCGGTAGTATTGCGGCGGGAGTCCCAATATGGGCGGAACAAAATTTTGAAAACCATCTGCCCATTCCTGCTGCTTTGTTTGGTGGAGGTGAGCTTTTTGCGCTCCATGTACTTGGTGACAGTATGACAGGAGCCGGAATCAGAAACGGTGATATTGCTGTCATACAAAGACGGGATTGTGTTGAGAACGGGGAAATAGCGGCTGTTCTTATTGAACAGGAGGCTACATTGAAACGAGTCTATTTGTCATCTAATTCGCTTGTACTCAAAGCCGAAAATCCTGCCTTTGAAGACCTCAAGTATGCTACGGGCAAGAACGACCTCATTCGTATCCTTGGGCGCTACCAGGGGATTATTCGAACCGGAAATAATCAGTGTTGCTCATGAATGTTGTAAACACAGTCAAAGCCTTCGGGTGTCACGATGTCGTGCAGCTTGACGACGAGCCAACCCCCAGGCATTTGGACTACCTTGATCTGTTGAAGGTATCCAGGCGCGGGAGCCTGAAAGTTGATGCGGTCGCTGAATTCCAGTCCAGACCTCTGCTTTACATTGTATCGGATGATCAGACAAGGAATTTTGGTAACAATAAGATTTTGGATTTGCAGTGCCTTCTGGCTAACCGGGGAGAGAGGGCATATCTCGGCGTCTTGAGCCCGGGTGCGTTGAACGTGTATCCTATAAACTTGAACCGTTCCGTTCTGGCTAACAGCCGTGAAACGACGATCGAACGAAAGTCTTCAACAGCCCCGCTTTTTTTTCAGAGTGTCGTGAATGGCGTTTTCACCATGGAAGGCCAGCCTGACGCCCCTGACTATGTATTCAAGACAATTCATGACCTGATGACCAGCTCCTCGAAGAGCCTCATAGGAACGTACGGCCTCAACCCTCTGGATGTCCTCTCATTCCTTGGCCGGGCATTGTTCTTCCGTTTCCTGTGGGATCGTAAGATAGTTCGGCCGAGTGAGCTTCCTTCTGTGTGTCCACAAGCAGAATCGCCTGGTGACTGTTTCCGCAATATTAATAACTCCGTCGCAACATGTCGGTGGCTTGACGAAACTTTCAATGGCGACTTGCTGCCGCTCTCCAGCGGCTATACAGCCGTATTCAGGCGGGCAAATGAACAGACGGACGGTAAATTATTTCTCCATCTTCAAGCCATTCTGGAGGGATGGGAGCATGTAGGGAATGAAGAGTTTCAACTTCTGATCGATTGGGGTGATCTTGACTTTGCTCACATTCCCATCGGCGTGCTTAGTCAGGTGTATGAAAATTTCAGCAGAGTGTGGGATTCTCAACAGACAAAACAGACAAGTGCGTACTATACACCTAAGAACATTGCGCGCTACCTCGTGGACGACGCATTTGAAGGTGTCACAGACAAGAAAGATGCCCGAATTCTTGACCCAAGTTGCGGCGCCGGGATTTTCCTTGTTTTGGCATTCAGGAAGCTTGTTGCGGCCCGCTGGAAACACGACGGGAAGAGGCCTGACACTAAGACGATTCAGTCCATTCTCTACAATCAGCTTTGTGGTTTCGATGTCAGTGAGTCCGCCCTGCGCCTGGCAGCATTGTCGCTTTACATTACCGCCATTGAACTTAATGGAACTCCTCGACCTCCCAAAAGTCTGAAGTTTCCAGAACCGCTCCAGGGCATTGTACTGCATAATCACAAACGGCCTGAAGAACAGGTGTCCAAGGGCTTTGTGTTAGGCAGTTTACGTTCGGATCTTTCCAAAGAATTCAATGGTCGTTTCGATATGATCATCGGCAATCCACCATGGAGTCGCCTGAAGGGAGACAAGGAAGAGAACAAGGCGCTCAATGCCGCATTTACCGAGTTGACGCGTCAGATTATGATAGATCGTGGACTTGAAGATATTGCGCAGACGTACCGTAACCCTGACAACAACCCGGATCTGCCGTTTTTGTGGAGATCGATTCAGTGGGCAAAACCGGGGGGTATTATCGCCATGGCACTGCCCGGGCGGATCTTTCTCAAGCAGTCCGGGCCCGGCACTCGTGCGTTTAATGCGATACTACAGGGGCTCGAAATTACAGGGATTCTCAATGGATCAAACCTATCAGATAGTGAGGTGTGGCCGGGTATGAGTCAGCCTTTCATGCTCTTTTTCGCACGCAATCGTGTGCCCGCCGCCAACCACCGTTTTTATTTTGTTACGCCTCATTTTGAACGGCGCCTGAACGACAAAGGGCGCATCCGCATTGATTATCAATCCGCTCAGCCGGTAGCTGCTTGCGATGTCGTCAAGGATTCACGGCTGCTGAAAACATTGGCGGTGGGCACTTCTCTCGATGTGGAGGTGGTCCGTAAGCTTGACGACTTGGAGTGGCCTACTGTTAAGTCGTATTGGAAAAGCCAGGGGCTGTACTCAGGAAGAGGATATGACTTGTCGCCCAAACAAGTTCGTCAGGGTAATGCCCGTTTTATGATTGGACTTCCAGATTTTATTCCACCAGCAAATGGTGAATTCTCGGTTAATGTATCATTAATGCCTAATAAATTCAAGCGTTCAAAGGTACATGCGCCAAGGTGCATGGAATTATATACACCTCCATTAATTATTGTACCGGAATCACCTGGCAGCTCACTGTTTACGCCTAAATCGTGGGTAATACGGAAACCAATTGTATTCCGTAAAAGTTATTATGGCTTTTCCGCTCACGGAAGTGGGGAAGCGGATTTGATCATAGCGCTTCTTCATATGATTACTCATACTGAGCTGTTCAGGTATCATGTGCTGATGACGAGTTCGAGAATGGGCGCGGAGCGAAGAACTTTTCTCAAGACGAGTATTGAGAATTTCCCGTTCCCGACAATCGATGTATTGCCCAAGCGGCAACGACAACGCGCCGTGGAACTGTCCAGTCTGCTTGAAACCGCGCCCAACAAACCTTGGATGGCGATCAACAACTTCATTTACGATCTGTACGGTCTGGATGAGTATGACCGCCAAGTTGTGAAAGATACGCTTGAAGTAGCCGCGCCCTTCAAGGAGGCACGCGACTGCGCTAATAGTGCCCCTGCGAAAAATGACCGCAATGCGTTCTATGCTGAACTTCAACGATTGCTCGCCCCATCTTTCGATGTTACGCATGAGACGGTATCGATCGATGAGGTTGAGATTGCGGGGCAGGATATTCTTTCGCCATGGCATTTCTTTGCAGTTTCTTCACCATCCACTTCCACAAGCCTGACGCAATCGGCGCAGAAGCGACTGCTCTCTCAAATCATCAGGGATGCCAATAGAACAGGCTGTAGCCGAGCCATTGTTCACGAAAAGGGGCGTCTACTCGTGGGGATCATTGGCCAATACCGTTATTGGACGTTAAGTCGTGCCCGGCTGTGCGCCTTGGATATTCTGCGCCATCATCTTGATACGTTCCCCATAGGGAGAAGCTGATGACGGTCGGCTTTTTTACGCACGGCATAGAGTACACATTGCCTCATCCGCAAATCTCACAGCGTATCGTCCTGCTTCTTTGCAAGGTAATCAAAAGGGCCTGGCAGTTACTAAAAGAAAAGCCGCCCTCCGGCTTTCTTTTACAATCCTCAGATGAAGATACCATTACCCAGATGCTGGTCGAGATCATTGAAAACCGTTTGCGAATAAGCGGTGACGTTGATGGATTCAACTGTGCTCTGTTTGGCAAGGTAAGCCGGGAACCAAAGATTACAAACGTTGACAAGAAACACCCCGACAAAATGCCTGATATTTTCTTCGATCTAAAACGGGATCAACTACCTATTCTCAGCGACCAGGATGGCCTTTTTGTGGAATGCAAACCTGTTGACCGTAACCACCCGATTTTATCCTGCTACTGCAAAAAGGGACTGGTTCGGTTCGTTAACGGTGACTATGCATGGGCCATGCAGGATGCCCTGATGGTAGGGTATGCAAAGGGGCGCTATTCATTTACAAAGCTCGCATCTGTTCTTGATGATGGCAAAAAAAGCGCCGCCCTGAAGACGACTAACCATTCTGCAGTTGATGAATATGCGATCTATCGTTCAAGTCACAACAGGGATTTTGAGTGGCCGGAAAGCTGCGGCCAAGCTTGCCCGATAACGGTATCACACCTTTGGCTGTCGGTGTAACTCCCAGCATATCTCGGTGTTAAATTGCATGAGTGGGTGGGATTTGGTGTCATCTTGATTAGCGCATTAGTTTAACATCTGTTTACGCAGAGGCTATTGAAAAACATGTCAAGACCATGGAAAATTGAGTTTAAAGGTGCCCTGTATCACGTTCTTTCACGGCGGGAACGGTTTTGACCTGAAAAACTACTGCAAGGCTTATCCGATGTTTTAGGATGCAACCTTGAATCATTCAGAGAATCTTTAAGTATACCGAAAAAAATAAAGCTGCCAGAGATCTGATGATATATTTTTTGTGGCAAACAGGACGTTTTACAAACCAAAAGATATCAGAACTGTTCGGCCTGTCGTACTCATCCGTTAGCAAACGAGTTAGTATTTTCAGAGAAAAACTTCGTGTCGATAAAACCTTTAAAAAGAAATACGATGAGATAAGGGCTCTCTCAAAAATAAGTTCACAGAATTGGCGCTCAGATTTGGGTTGGATTTGGTCGATCCGATTGAGCAAAACCACAGGAATAGCGGGCTATTTCGAGGATTTTGCGAATGAGGATCGGCCAAAGACAGCCTGAAGCTGAGATGCGAAAATGTGAACTTATTTTTGAGCGAGCCCTAAGTGCGTTAATCAAGATGTGACGCCCCATTACCTCACAAAATTAAAGAGTATAGGATGCTCAAAAATGACTTTAGATGAAATAAAAAAAATGGTTATACCCGCCTGTAAAACATTTAACGTAGAACGACTGAGTATTTTTGGTTCATATGCCAGGGGAGACACAAGTAGATCAAGCGATATTGATTTCATCGTTGAGTTTATTGACCCTAACCATAAGCCATCAAAGCGATTCTTTGGCCTACTCCATCTTTTTGAAGACAAATTTCGTTGCGAAATCGATATGGTAACGCCCGATGGGATTAAAAATCCTTATTTTCGAGACAGAGTAATGAGAGAAAGGGTTGATTTATATGAAGGATGAAATTCTGAAGCATCTTTACGATGTCAAAGATGCCGCTTTAGCAATAAAGAGATTTGTCGAGGGGAAAACCTTTGATGATTATAAGGAAAACGCTTTGCTTCAGAGTGGAGTTGAAAGAAAATTTGAAATTGTTGGTGAGGCACTGAACAGAATTAAAAGGGATGCTCCTGAAATGCTTGATCAAATTCGAGAGCATCGGAGCATCATTTCGTTCAGGAATATCTTAGTACATGGTTATAATGGCATAAGCAATAGAATCGTATGGGGAATTATTGAGGAGAATCTTGACAATCTGATTGAAGATGTTGCCATCTTAATAAAAGATAATGATCGAACCAACTGCTGCACTTGACCGCAAAAGCCAAGCCGATCTAGAACATTTGGGAATTGGCGTCAAAGCTTGGACTCTGATATGCTGTTTTTCTATGTGACACCATTAATTATAAAGGAGGAGCTGAAAATGGATGAAATTAGAGGGGTAACGGTTACTGACATTCAAATGCCTTTCGGTTCAATGGTTATCTTTATGATAAAGTGGGCTATTGCGTCAATACCGGCAGCGATAATTTTATTTCTAATTGCTTCTGTTTTTGCTGTAGTTTTTGGTGGTGTTTTTAGTGGTATGATTGGCATAATGCGATAATAATTTTGGCAAACAGGATATGTCTTTACTTTTTTATTTATCAAAAGTTTTCTCCGCTCACCCTGACGCCCGAAGCCGGGGCGTTTTTCGCTTTTACCATTTTGTGAGGAAAATAACATGGATGAAGATTTTCGCCTAACACGGCATACAACCTTGTGGGAAGAGCAAAACAAGCGAGTTAAGCGTACAATTATTGCCAGCCTGGTCTTCGGCATTTTGTTGCTGGTGAACGTCCTCAAGCCCTATTCTTCCGACATAGATAAGAAGCGAGATATAAGAACTGAAATAGAAATATACAAGAACGAAAAAGGCGTAATAGAAAACTCTATTACAGCGATTGATGATTTCAAACAGACTTTAGGTGCTGTCCAGATAACCATCAGAGAACAACCATGGATGAAGGAAAAAGACAAACTTATTCGGACATTGGCCGGGATCAACAGACGAGGCGAAGGAAACTGGCAGCGGTATCAGGAAGAGGCTGATAATACGGTACGTGTAATTGGAGCACAAGTTAACGAAATGGTAGTAAAACCTCTCAATGAATTTCTCCCTGACTACCCTCAAGTTGCCGTACTGATGCCGGAACTTTATACTGAGCTGAAAACCCTCCCGATGACAATTCAGGAATGGATACGTCGCAATTTGGGTAAAAGGTGGTACCGCACGCTTGAGAGCAAAATGGAACGAGTCGAAACCATTTCGAGAGATTTACAGGTCAAGCTTGATACAATTAATAGCAAGATAAGTATGGAAAAACCGAACCTGGTGAGAAAAAGAAAAGAGCTGACGCAAGAAATTACTCGCATGGAGAATAAGGCAGATATCCAGGCTAAAGAGAAACTATTGAAGACATTAGAAGCCAGGATGGACAAGATTATGCCCGAATGGATTCGGGGCTTAATCTCTTTACATCAGATGATTCAATATTACCCTCTCATTATATTAGGTTCGGTGATATATGTCTTAGCTCTTGCCGTTTCTCTTAACTCTCATTACAATTCTATGGCCGCTGTACGGAAAATCACTCAAGCAGCTAAAACCGACCCCATTTTTTCCTCACTTTGGACTTTAACTTATAGAGGACATAGCACTATTTTAACAATTGCCTCCTACATCGGTTTTGTGGCTGCCATGTGGATATTGTTTGAGATGGGATCTGATATATTCGCCAAGTGGTTGATCGAGGAAGGAGAAGGATTTTTAGGAAACGATAGTCTAAAGATAATCCGGTGGATAGGGAGATGTATTTTGGCAGCAACGGTTTGTTTTGTTGCCATAAAGCCATACTATCGTAAAAGCGGTACATCATCAGTGGCTGAAATATGAAGCAGATGAACAACTATAGACACACACTCCCTTCTTTGCGATCCCATTTTTGACTCTGACCAAACGGAAGTAATTGAGACGCTTTTTGAAAACACCTGCCGCCTGTACAGTAAACTTAGGGCTCGGTCAAAAATAAGTTGGTAGAATTTGCGCCCAAATTTGCCGTAGATTTCATCGATCTGATTGAGCAAAACCGCAGGAATAGCGGGCTATTTCGAGGATTTTTGCGAATGAAGATCGATGAAAGATATGGTGAAGTTGGGATGCAAATAATATGAAAACATTCTTAATTTGCCACCGCGGGGCGCTCGGTGATTTTAT
>JAIVWD010000140.1:0-8440 GCA_049190315.1 Deltaproteobacteria bacterium
AAAAGTTGGCAGTCTTCAGTTTGCGGTAAACACCACAAAAGTAATGTAGGCCGGATAAGGCGCTTGCAACGATTCTTGCCTCAATGCCGGATCTTCCAGCGCCGTCATCCGGCTTTGTGTTGCCGGATTTCGCTTTCGCTCATCCGGCCTACGGACTTTTTCCAACTGCCAACTGCCAACCATCTTTTTCCTTCTTCGTTGTCATAAAAGGTTCACATTTCTGTCATAAACTGGTCACACGCAAATATCATACTGCTCCCCGTAATTTCACTGACAGGACTATTATCCGATGAAAAAGCTTGTTTTATCTGCTGCTGTTGCAGCTCTCAGCATGAATGCACTCCAGGCGGCCGGGCGCGACACGATTAGCGTTATGGGCTCGTCGACTGTTTATCCCTTTGCAACGGTTGTGGCAGAGCGTTTTGGCAAGGGATCAGACTTCAAGACCCCCAAGATTGAATCGACTGGCACCGGCGGGGGCATGAAGCTCTTCTGCGCTGGAGACGGGATCAATACTCCTGATATGACCAATGCATCACGCCGCATCAAGAAGAGTGAATTCGAGATGTGTCAAAAAAATGGCGTCAATGGAATCACCGAAGTGATGATTGGCTATGACGGCATCGTGATCGCCAACTCAAAGAAAGCCGAGGTGATGAAACTGTCGCGCAAGGATATCTTCCTGGCGCTGGCGAAACAGGTTCCTGCCAAAGACGGCAGCGAGACACTGGTGGCCAACCCCTATAAAACCTGGAAAGATGTGAATCCTGCACTGCCGGCAGTTAAAATTGAGGTTCTGGGTCCTCCTCCAACATCCGGCACCCGCGACGCCTTTGCCGAACTTGCTCTCGAAGGCGGCTGCAAGACTTTCGACTGGATCAAGGCGATGAAGAAGAAAGACAAGAAGCAGTACAAGGTGGTTTGTCACTCTGTGCGTGAGGATGGCGCATACATCGAAGCAGGCGAGAATGACAACCTGATTGTACAGAAACTGGTTGCCAACCCGAAAGCGCTGGGTGTTTTTGGTTTCAGTTTTCTTGATCAAAACGCTGATAAAGTACAGGGCTCGACGATTGATGGCAGCGTACCAACGTTTGAAAATATCGCCGATGGCAGCTATCCTGTTTCGCGCCCGCTCTATTTCTATGTGAAAAAGGCGCATGTCGGCCGTATCCCCGGAATGGTGGAGTATGTGACCGAATTCACCAGCGAAGCGGCAATGGGCGAGGATGGTTATCTTGCTGACAAGGGGCTGATTCCACTGCCCGATAAGATGCGCAAGGAATTTCGCGAGAACTCTGTTGGCATGAAGGCTCTGGAACTCTAATTAGGCGTCGATTATATCGATTGAAGTTGGCAGTAAGCAGTAGGCAGTTTGCAGTTGGCAGTTAGCAGTTAGCAGTTAGCAGTTAGCAGTTAGCACAATAATTTCAATAGCTTTGCTAAAGGGTAACATTTCACCCAAAGGGTGAAAATCGAATTGCTGGTAAACACCGAAATAATAAGAGCTAATCGCTTATCTTAGGTATAAGGAGAAAAAATGGAGATAAAAATACTGGGGCCAGGTTGCCCAAAGTGCAAACAGACCGAAGATCTTGTCAGGAAAGTAGTAATTGAAACCGGTGCTGACGCAAATGTGGAGAAGGTGAGCGATCTAATGAAGATCGCAGGCTACGGTGTTTTTGGAACTCCGGCCGTGGTTGTTGATGGAGAGGTCAAGAGCGTTGGCAAGATTCCAACTATGGAAGAGATAAAGATATGGATTGGGAAGTAAAAGGAATATATGATGAAGAAAAGGGGAATAAAAACGTTCCTGTATGTTCTATTAATTTTTTGTGTAGGTACAGGATATGCTTTTTCAGAAGAATTTGAAAAAATGCCGGTAAAGGGAATGGTGACCATGATAGATCTGGGGGCAAAGAAATGCATACCATGTAAAATGATGGCTCCAATTCTTGAAAAGATGGAAAAGAATTACAAAGGAAAAGCAGCCATTATCTTTATTGATGTTTGGAAAAACAAAGATCAGGCCGGAAGATTCCGCATACGTGCAATCCCGACGCAGATTTTTTTCAATAAAGAAGGAAAAGAAGTTTACCGGCATGTGGGGTTTATGGGAGAGACGGCAATAATCGAGCAGTTGAAAAAGATGGGTGTTACGATTTGAATTTTTGTAACACATTAGCTCTGTGAAAAAAATTCTGACAGGATAACAGGATAAACAAGATTTTGTTTCAAGTGAACAAACAAGGTTAATGTCCTGTCATCTATGCAGTGTCGCAAATATGGCCGTCATTCCCGCGAAGGCGGGAATCCAGAAGCACCGAAGTAGTCAGAAATGCTGGATTCCCGCCTTCGCGGGAATGACGACTGCCTGATACGATATTTCACGCATGACACGACACTAATAGGTTTAATTGTTAATTTTGATGAACGGAAAGTTGAAATCAAACGTAAAGTAAGGGATTTTGATGAGGATTTACAGGATGAGTTTTGATGTTTTAATCCTGAATATCCTGTTAATCCTGTCAAAAAAGTCTCTTTGAAAGACTTAAATTATTACGATGCTGGAAACATTTTTTATTACAGTGAATGAATGGATTTCAGGCGGTACGACCATAGCCTGTCTGGGTTCTTTTTTATGGGGGATAATCAGCGTGGCGTTCAGCCCGTGCCATCTTGCATCTATTCCCCTGATCATCGCCTATGTTGGTGGCCAGCAACAGGTCCTTAAACCCGGGCAGGCCGGATATTATTCTGTTGCATTTTCTCTCGGCCTTTTTATTACCATCGCTCTTATCGGAATTATCTGTGCTGTTTTAGGCAGAATGCTTGGAGATGTTGGTAACTACTGGCAAATTTTGATAGGAGGAATTCTTGTCTGGGTTGCTCTGGGGATGCTTGGTGTTGAAAAATGCTCAATGTCCGGCAGTTTATTATATCGCCTTAATTTAAAAGGTATCTTTGGGGCGTTTGTTCTTGGGCTGGCATATGGAGTTCTTTCAGGTTCCTGCACCTTTGGATTTATAGCGCCCATTCTTGCAATTATTACCATACAGCAAAAAATGGCCGCCGGAATTCTTCTTATACTTCTCTTCGCCATCGGCCATTGCCTGCCGATTGTAATTGCAGGAAGCTCGACAGCAGTTGTAAGAAGTATTCTGGAGAACAGCACCTGGCAGGGGGCAGGGAACTGGTTTCGCAAGGGTGCCGGGGTTGTAATCGGGCTTCTGGGGATATATTTTATCGTAAATCCATTTTTAGCGGCTTGAAGATATTGGAGACATTATTATGACAATGGAATCTTGCGGTGCCGGCCAGCCGAAAGGGCTGAACATCTTTGAAAAATATCTCACCATCTGGGTGCTTGTTTGCATTGTCGCAGGTATCCTCTTGGGACGGTTCGCTCCAGGAGCCGCAACGTTTCTTGACGGTCTTGCCATTTACGTGGGCGAGGCGCCTGTTGTCTCCATTCCCATCGCGATCTGCCTCTTTTTCATGATGTATCCCATCATGGTCAAGATTGATTTTGCCGAAGTCATCAAAGCCGGCAAGACACCCAAACCTGTTCTCCTGACCCTGTTTTTAAACTGGGGGGTCAAACCCTTCACCATGATAGCCATAGCCAACTTCTTCCTGGGTTTTCTTTTTTTGAATCTTATAGGTTCCGATGCGGTGGATATCGTAAAAATGCCACCGGCTGCCGACTGGGCAGTGGGATCAGTTCATGGAGCTGGTACGGTTGTGCTCCACGAGGGGATGAAAATGCTCCAAATCCCTCTCTGGCGCAGTTACCTCGCGGGGTGCATTCTATTGGGCGTTGCTCCATGTACCGCCATGGTCTTGATGTGGGGATATCTTAGTAAAGGAAATGATGGCCTGACCCTGGTTATGGTAGCCATCAATAGTCTGACGATGCTTGTGCTCTACGGCCTGTTAGGTGGTTTTCTGCTTGGTGTCGGCAAGCTTCCGGTGCCATGGGAAGCCCTGGCGCTCTCCATATCTATTTACGTGGCTTTGCCGCTTGTGGCTGGATATCTGACCCGCAGGTGGCTTATCAGTGTCAAGGGAGATGTCTGGTTTCGAGAAAAGTTTCTGCATTTTTTGACCCCAGTCTCCATCACTGCGCTGCTGGCAACCCTGGTGCTCCTCTTTTCGTTTAAGGGGGATATTATTGTGAACAACCCACTCACGATTCTCTGGATTGCCATTCCTTTGTTCATTCAGACTGTTTTCATATTTGTGCTGGGATATGGCCTGGCACGGCTGCTTAAGCTTCGTTACGAGGATGCAGCTCCTGCCTCCTTGATTGGGGCATCAAACCATTTTGAGGTCGCCATAGCTACTTCCACCATGCTGTTCGGACTCTCTTCAGGGGCATCACTTGCAACGGTAGTCGGCGTACTGATCGAGGTGCCACTAATGCTCATGTTGGTCAGGGTTTGTCTTAAGACAAGGGATTGGTTTGCTTCATAATCTCCAGCCAGGGGTTAGGATCATTTGCGTGATTGATTGCGACTGAGGAAAGTTTGTGATGAAAAATGTGATAATGACCATATTGATCGGATTTATCGTTTTTGAGTTTATTGAGCATGTGATTTTTCCGCTATTCTGGTATATCAAGAACCGAAAGAAAAGATCAGTCTGTGGCGTAACAGGCATGCTGGGAAAAGTGGGTGAAGTCAAACATTGGCGGAAAACTGAAGGAAAAGTTTTTGTAAAAGGGGAGCTGTGGAGGGCTGTCAGTGATATTCCTCTATCGACTGGTGATAAAGCGATTATTCAAAATGTGGAAGGGCTAACATTGAGGGTGAAGCATTTCAATAGCTGAATCTGGAGAGAGAACACAGGAGATATATACAAGCGGTTGGGCCAGGGAAGGAAAGAATTGATGGAAGAACAAAAAAAAGATAAAATTCGCCAGGAAGTACGCAAAAGATATACAGATATTGCGAAATCTGACTCCGCGTGTTGCGGCTGTTCTCCGTCTTGCTGTACACTGCAGGATCTTTCAATAAAAGATTTATCAGCCAAACTCGGCTATACTTCTCAAGAAATAAATTCAGTACCTGACGGAGCCAACATGGGGGTCGGATGCGGGAATCCTCAAGCAATTGCAATGCTCAAAGAGGGAGAAACGGTTCTGGATATAGGCAGTGGTGGCGGATTTGACTGCTTTCTTGCAGCAAAGCAGGTAAGGGATAAAGGGCATGTAATCGGTGTTGATATGACACCGGATATGATCAGCAAAGCGCGTGAGAACGCTCAAAAGGGAAACTACACGAACGTGGAATTTCGACTTGGGGAGATTGAATATCTGCCTGTCGCTGATAATGCTGTAGATGTTATAATTTCAAATTGCGTAATCAACTTATCGCCGGATAAATCACAAGTGTTTCGAGAAGCGTATCGAGTCCTCAAACCAGGTGGTCGTTTGGCAATCTCTGATATTGTTGCAATACAAGAATTGCCCGAAGTTATGAAAAATGACGTTGAAAAATATACCGGCTGCATAGCAGGAGCTGCCACAATTGACGAATTAAAGACAATTCTTGAACAAGTTGGGTTCGTTAATATTAAGATTCTAATCAACGAAGAAAGCAAAAATTTCATCAAAGACTGGTTCCCTGGAAGCGGAGCGGAAAAGTTCGTAGCATCAGCATTTATTCAGACCCAAAAATAGGTTTTTCGAGCAAGGTGCTACCTTATCCTGTAGGCCAAAGGGGACGTGTAGGCCAAAGTGTCAATTCATGAATTCTTCCATATGATGCATCCTCATGTTAACGCATCGTCCATCATTACTATCTATACCCCAAGCTTGATAGAAACTGTAAACGCCGCGATCCTGCCCGCCTATGGTATTTGCCTTGTTGGGCATAGTATACTCATTCCTGTATCATGAGCGATTTATTTAGATGCTTTAATTTCAATACTCAGATTATTTATCATGTTCTCCCGATACGCCAACTTTTTACTCTTACTTTTGAGTTTTCTGTTTTTTGGCGGGACAAAATTAGGAGGGTCTGTTTCTCGACAAACACGTATCTCTGTATGGGAGTAATTTGGGTATTCCTGATGATCAATAGGATCATGTACAGGTGTCGCTATCTTTTTATACCTGGCTGTCGTCACATTAAAAGAATAACAACCATCAGTTTTTCTGCCATTCAATCGGTATCTTACATCAACTGGTTCAGAATACCGGTTCCAGTTGCATGAAAAGTCGGGGAATTTAACAGTCTCTGTCTTTATTGCATCCTCCAAAAAATCATATTCTTCAAACGTATAGCCTCTATAGAGGTGATCGTTTTCTGTAAAACTCTGATCTTCTGTACGTCCGTTGATGTGTAAATGCTCAGGAACAGTCATCCTTATTCTTTAAAAGCCTGAAACAGTTGCTCTAAATCAGAGCTGTTATTCACATCGATACACAATTTTATCGACTTGTTCTGGTTCACTAATCCAGCGATTTCTAAGGAATTATAGACTTCTATTTTAAGGCTGCGAGCTTTATTTTGATCAAAGTATACCAGCATAATACCCTCTTCAATGGAAGATGCTATTCTTACAGGCAAACAGAAATACTCTTTGAAGATTTCTTGGGCTAAAGAAAGTGCATTTTCTCTGCATTGTTGAGACGGTCTCTGGATGCCGTTTATTTCCCACTCATCAAGAAAAGGTGCACTGTCAAGCATCTGACCAAGATGTTTAGCAACCGCACTATCTTTCTCCATGGCCTTTTGGTGCAAGAGATTGGTGTATTCCAGTAGCTCCTGTCGCGGTATGATCTTGTTGTTAATAACGACATGATCATAGTTTCCAGCGTCAAATAGAGGAAACAGGGTCTTTTCCGCTGGTTCTATGAAGATTTTAGCTTTAATCCAATCATTACCGCCTATATATTCGGGAATACTTTCAAGAGACGTCATTATTAGTCCTCTTTGATCATCGCATCTTTTACTTTTTCAGCTATGGTATAGCTTTCAGAAAAAGAAGCTAAAACCTGGTTCACTTCTTCTGGTGGTTTATTTTTAAGATTATAATGAAAATTAAAGTTTAGTCTGCGTGTGCCATCCTCAGCATTATCGAAAGTCAGATTGAGAGTATATCCTTTGTCGGTAAAATTTAAACTATAACGCAGTTGAGAAGCTATGTCAGGCTCAAGCATAGCACTTAACTCCTCAGGCAAATTATTTTTTACTGTTTCATCTAAAAATGTGTAAGATAAAATGAAAACTTCTTCCGCATCCAAGATAAATGCAAAATTGTGACCGACGCCTGTAATTGGAGTATGCTGTAGCTGACTATAGATTTCTTCACTGATCTTTGAAATTTTTTTAAAAATCTCAGGATCATCTCTTCTAGGCTCAATTGTAAGCGATTCCTGAGATGGCTTTATAAAAAAATCCTCAAAAACCACCCTGACATGAAATGGAAAGACCATCATTTCAAGATCAGGCTTGGATGACGGTTCTGACAAAGACGGAACATGCTTTACGAGCCAGTCTGGATGCAGGATCGCTTGATTCCATGCGCCCCTAATAAGGATGTTGGTACCTTCTAAAAATAAGCTGCTAATGGCGAGCCTCCCTTTACTTAATAGAGACAAAAATTCTATATTTGCACACTGTTATATTATCGACATACAAATGCAGAATTAAATACATTAGACCATAGACCATGAATATTTGTCAACCGGTAAAAAAAGATTGTGGAGGGGCTTCAGCTAATTTTGTTTTGCATAGTAATAACAACTTGTCAATATTTAAAGCTAATTATGTCAATAGCATTTCAATATGTCCGGTTTGTTGATTGTCTAGATAAGTTTGTGTACCCATTCAAAAAGAATCTTATGAACTTTTGGTTTGGCGACCAGAATAAAGGACATATTAGTTTTCTTAAGTTCATCGACAAAGGGTTGCTTAGAGTTTAATATATTCAAAGCAGGAAACTGTTTGAGAGCGTAGTAGATCAGTTCCGTTTACGCAGCCGAATGGCGGCCGGGGTTACTTCCACCAGTTCATCATCGTTGATAAAGGCAATGCAGTCTTCAAGGCTCAGGCGATGCGGCGGGGTGAGCGTGACGCTTTCATCCGTACCCGAGGCCCGCATATTGGTCAATTGCTTGCCTTTGGCCGGGTTCACCACCAGGTCGCCGGTCCGGGAACGTTCACCTATGATCTGGCCACTGTAAACCTTGACTCCTGGCCCAAGAAAGAGCATCCCCCGTTCCTGCAGATTGAAGAGGGCATAGGCCACCGTGGTGCAGGCATCCTTAACCACAAGCGCGCCATTGCTGCGATTTAACATCTCACCGGCAAATGGGCCGTAACCGGCAAAGACATAATTCATCACCCCCATACCCCTGGTATCGGAAAGAAATTCGCTGCGAAACCCGATAAGCCCGCGGGTCGGAACCTTGTAAACCAGCCTGATTATC